>SGZK01000019.1:0-10336 GCA_004214195.1 Flavobacteriales bacterium
GTTTTTATGACTTCTAGAGGATATTTTCCGACAGAAGTTTCTCCTGATAACATAACTGCATCAGCCCCATCCATAACTGAATTGGCAACATCATTTACTTCAGCTCTACTAGGACTCATACTATCCATCATACTCTCCATCATTTGTGTAGCGATTATTACTGGTATCCTTGCTTTTTTCGCTTTTGCAACTAATCTCTTTTGAATTAGAGGAATCTCTGATGATTGAAGTTCAACACCTAGATCACCTCTTGCAACCATTAATCCACTTGAAACTTTTATAATTTCATCAATATTTTTAAGAGCTTCAGGTTTTTCAATTTTAGCAATTACAGGAATTCTATATTTAGAGTTTTGATTAATAATTTTAAGTAAATCTTCAATGTCACTTTTTGATCTGACAAAAGAAAGAGCTAACCAGTCAACATTTTCATTAATAGCTAGAATTGCATCTTTAGTGTCTTTTTCTGTTAATGGAGATAATGTAATCTTTGTGTTTGGAAGATTAAACCCTTTATTAGATTCAATACTTCCTCCCTGAATAACTTCTGCTGTTAGTAAATCTTTTTTATTTGTGCTTAATATTTTTAAAATGATTTTTCCATCATCTAATAATATGTTTTCCCCCTCTTTTATATCCTTTGCAAGATTTTTATAGTTTACATATAACTTTTTGCTATTACCTACTAATTGAGATTTAGAATCTATGGTTATTTTATCTCCCTCTTTAAAAGAAGAATTTTTTCTCATTTTCCCTATCCTCAGCTTCGGGCCTTGAAGATCAGCAATAATTGCAGTATTTAATGAAAGTTTTTTGTCAATCTCTCTTATAAGTTTTATAGTCTTTTTTACTTCATTATGTTTTGCATGTGAGAAATTAATCCTAAAAACATCTACACCCTCTAACATCATTTGTTCCACTGTTTTAGAAGATGAAGAAGAAGGGCCAATAGTAGCTATTATTTTTGTTTTTTTTATTTTCTTCATACATCAAAATTTAAATTCTCTTCAAAATCATATATTCTATAAACAAGAGATATTCCTTTTACTTGTTTCAGGGTATTTATGATTTTTTCTGAAGGATAAAAACAATTTTGTTTAATAAAAAAATCTACCTCCTTATACTTCTTAATCAAATATAATTCTTTTAATTCTGGATAGCTAAAAAGTCCTTTGATATCTTGAACACTCTCATTATTGCTTATTAGTTTGTTGGAGAATAATTCAAAATCTAAGCCTTTAGATTCAGATTTCCAGCTATAGTGACTTGAATAAAAGTGTAACTCTAATTTTATATCTTTTTTGGAGCGCTGAAAGTTAGATTTTAATAACGAGTTAATATTATAAACTAGCTGATAGTCCTTAAGACTAGAATGTAATGCAATAAGTTTTATTTTCTCCTTTTCTGAAGGCTCTAATAATAGTGTCTTATTGCTTTTATAGTTTTTCAGTTTTTAAAATTATAGTTTTGTAAATATAATACAAGCGTTATGCCCTCCAAATCCAAAAGTATTAGAAAGACAAGCATTAATTTCTTTTTTTTGGGGCTTTGAGAAAGTCAAATTTAGCTTAGGATCAATATTTTCATCTCTATTAAAATGATTAATTGTTGGAGGAACCATACTATTATTCATTGCTAAAATACAAGAAATTCCTTCTATTGCTCCGGAAGCACCTAGTAGGTGGCCAGTCATAGATTTTGTAGAATTAATGTTAAGATTATACACATCTTCTTGAAAAACTTGCTTTACAGCTTTAGTTTCAGCGATATCTCCAAGTGAAGTAGATGTTCCATGCATATTAATTAAATCAATATCTGATGTATTTAATTTTGCATCGTCCAGGCAGTTCTTCATAACTTTAATAGCACCTTTCCCATCTGGATGTGGAGCAGTCATATGGTATGCATCAGAAGATAATCCAATGCCAGAAATTTCCGCGTATATTTTGGCTTCTCTATTTTTTGCATGTTCATACTCTTCAAGGATAAGAGCTCCCGCTCCTTCGCCTAATACAAATCCATCCCTATCTCTATCAAAAGGTCTTGATGCAGTTAAGGGATCATCGTTTCTAGTTGAAAGAGCATGCATTGCATTAAATCCAGCCATACCAGCAATTGTAATTGGTGCTTCTGATCCTCCTGCTACAATTATATCTGAATAACCCATTCTTATATAATTTAAACCATCTATAATCGCATTTGCAGACGATGCACAGGCCGAAACTGTAGCAAAATTAGGACCATGGAAACCATATTTTATAGATATTAAACCAGGAGCAATATCTGGAATCATTTTTGGAATAAAAAAAGGATTAAATCTAGGAGTACCATCCCCTTCTGAAAAGTTTAATACTTCATTTTGAAATGTTTCAAGACCTCCTATACCAGCGCCCCAAATTACTCCAACCTTATCATTATTAATTTTAGATTCAACTAATTTTGCATCTTTAATTGCTTCTTTAGCAACTACCAATGCATATTGAGCAAATTTGTCATATCTCCTAACTTCTTTTTTTTCGAAAAAATTTAATGGATCATAACCCTTTATTTCACATGCAAATTTTGTTTTGAATTTACTGGCATCAAAGTGTGTAATATTATTAGCACCACTAGTTCCTGAAATAAGCCCATCCCAAAATTGAGGTAAAGTGTTACCTATAGGAGTTAAAGCTCCCATTCCAGTAACTACAACTCTTCTTGGATTCATAAAAATGAACTTATTTTGATTTATCTATAAATTCTATTGCTTGACCAACTGTTATAATATTTTCAGCTTGATCATCAGGGATTTGAATATCGAATTCTTTTTCAAATTCCATAATTAATTCTACAGTGTCTAAAGAATCAGCACCAAGGTCATTTGTAAAACTGGCCTCAGGAACTACTTCACTTTCATCAACACCTAACTTATCAACGATTATTGCTTTAACTCTTGAAGAAATATCTGACATAATATAATTATTTATGAGTTATAAAAAACAAAATTAAAAAACTTTGAATAAAACTCTTCTTAAAAGTTCGAAATTATACCTTTATTTGTTAAATAAAAAAGTTTTTTTCTGAAAATTATACATAATTATTAAAATTTATGAAAAAGAAAATAATTCTTTTAATTTCAGGTAAAGGAACTAATGCTTTAAATATTATAAAGTATTTTATTAATAGTGATTCAATACAAGTTTGTTTAGTTCTTAGTAATAATAAAAACTCTCCGCTTTTTGAAAACCTCATCGACTATAATGTTCCTGCAGAATATTTTGATATAGAAACATTTGATGATGAAGTTTTTGAAAAAATAAAAAAAATTAATCCAGATCTAATTGTACTAGCAGGGTTTTTAAAAAAAATCTCTTTAAAATTTCTTACTTTTTTTCCAAAAAAAATTATAAATATTCATCCATCTCTACTTCCAAAGTATGGAGGAAAAGGGATGTATGGAAAGAAGATTCACAAAAAGGTTCTAGAGTCTAAGGATAAAGAAACAGGAATTACAATTCACTTTGTTTCAGAAGAATATGATTCGGGGGAGATTATTTTTCAAAAAAAACTAAAAATTAATGCGAAAGATGATGCATCTTTAATTGAAAAAAAAGTTCATAATTTAGAATATCAATTTTATCCTAAAGTGATTGCATCATTACTAGAAACTTAAAATGACAAAAAAAATAAATATATATACAGATGGTTCTTCTATTGGTAATCCGGGCCCTGGGGGCTATGGAATAATAATGGTCTTGGAGAATAATGCATATAAAAAAGAAGTTAGTCAAGGATTCTCATTAACAACTAATAATCGAATGGAACTATTAGCAGTAATTGTTGCCCTTGAGAATATTAAAATTATAAGCTCTAATGTTGAAGTATTTACTGATTCAAAATACGTTTCAGATGCTGTTGAAAAGAAGTGGGTTTTTGAATGGGAAAAATTAAACTTTAAGAAGAAGAAAAATTCTGACTTATGGAAAAGATTTCTAATTATCTATAGAAAACATAATGTTACTTTTAGATGGATTAAAGGACATAATAATCATCCTGAAAATGAAAGATGTGATTATATGGCAAATAAAGCAGCTAGAAGTTCTAATCTTATAAAAGACACATATTATGAACAAAATATAAAAAGATCTTAATGAAAAAAAAGAGCAATTTACTTATTGTAGCTAGTCTTGCTTATGATGGAATAGATACTGGCGAGCAAAAAATAGATCATATTTTAGGTGGAGCAGGATCATATATATGTCTATCTGTTAAACACTTTAATTTATCTTCAGGAATTGTCTCTGTTGTTGGAAATGATTTTAAAGAATCAGATTTAAAATTGTTAGAATCATGTGGGGTTAATTTAGATGGAGTTGAAATAATAACAAATCAAAAGAGTTTTTATTGGAGATGCATATATAAAGACAATTTTAAAGAAAGGATAACTTTAAAAACGGTATTAAATGTTATGGAAAACTTCAAGCCAGTAGTTCCAATTAAGCAGCGAGAACCAGATATTATGCTTTTAGGAAATCTACATCCAGAGATACAGCTTTTAGCTATAACTCAAATTACTAATAAACCGAAAGCAATTATTCTTGATACAATAAATTATTGGATAGAAAAATATTGGGACACTCTTGAAAAAGTTATCTCTAAAGTTGACATAATATCAATAAATGTTGAAGAAGCGGAATTAATTACTAAAGAAAAAGATATAAAAAAGGCATCTAGAATTCTACATAAAATGGGCCCTAGGTATGTAATCATTAAAAAAGGTGTAGAAGGTGCTGAGCTTTTTGGTGATGGGAAAAAGTATTGTGCACCAGCATATATTCTTGATAAAGTCACAGATCCTACGGGTGCTGGTGATTGTTTTATAGGAGGAATAGCAGGATATTTGTCTGAAATAAATGAAGTCTCTTTTGAAACTTTAAAGTCGGCAATATATTATGGGACTAGTCTTGCTTCATTTAGCATAGAAAAGATTGGAACTAAAAACTTATTAAATTTGTCGAAGAATAGCATCGAAGAAAGGATTAAAACATTAAAGAAACAGAGTGAGTGATCATATAAAACATGAGTGTGGGATAGCACTTATACATCTTAAACACCCTATATCTTATTATACCAAAAAATATGGTTCAAATCTTTATGGAATAGATAAGATGTTTTTGATGATGGAAAAGCAAAAGAATAGAGGTCAGGATGGCGCTGGATATGCAAGTATAAAATTTGATCTTACCCCTGGTCAAAAATATCTTTATAGAGTAAGATCATATAATTCACAGGCAATTCATGATGTATTCAAAAAAATTAACAAAAAAATATTCCAATTTATTGATTCTAATAAATCGTTAAATAAAAATTCTAAAGCATTCTACTCTGGAGTACCTTTTATTGGTCAGGTTATGTTAGGGCATGTTAGATATGGAACTTATGGTAAAAACTCAATAGATTATGTCCAGCCTGTAATGAGACAAAATAACTGGATGCATAGAAATTTAATTTTGGCAGGTAATTTTAATATGAGTAATAATGATGAGCTTTTCGAAAGTTTAGTTAAGCTTGGTCAACATCCAAAGGAAAAGTCAGATACGATTACCATAATGGAAAAAATTGGACATTTTTTAGATTCTGAAGTTTCTCAGATTTATGATAAATTAAAGGACGGCGGTTATACTAAAGAAGAAATGCCTCCATTAATTGAGAATAAACTAAATATTGTAAAAATTCTAAAAAAGTCTTCAAAAAACTGGGACGGAGGATATACAATTGCTGGAATGCTTGGGCATGGAGATACATTTATTCTAAGAGATCCTTCTGGAATAAGGCCTGCATATTATATGGAGAATGATGAGGTTGTTGTTGTTGCATCTGAAAGACCTGCTATCCAAACAGTTTTTAATGTATCATATCAAAAAATAAAAGAAATTCCTCGAGGGAATGCTTTAATTATAAATAAAAAAGGTAAGATTTCATTAAAAGAAATTTTGGAGCAAAAACCTAATAAGGCATGCTCTTTTGAAAGAATATATTTCTCTAGAGGAAGTGATGCTGATATATATAAAGAGAGAAAAGAACTAGGTAGTAGATTATTTCCTCAAGTTAGGGATGCAATAAAATCGGATTTTAAGAATACTGTATTTTCTTTTATCCCTAATACAGCTGAAACATCTTTTTATGGCTTGCTTTCCCGAGCTAAAAGGCATAATCCCAGAATTGAAAAAATTGCCATTAAAGATGCAAAATTAAGAACATTTATTTCTGAAGATAAAGGAAGAGAAGATTTAGTAGCGCATGTTTATGATATAACTTATGGCGTCATATCTAATAAAGATAATCTTGTAATAATTGATGATAGTATTGTAAGAGGAACTACTTTAAGAGAAAGCATATTGAAAATGCTTATTAGACTCAATCCAAAAAAAATTGTTATAGTTTCAAGTGCACCTCAAATAAGATATCCAGATTGTTATGGAATAGATATGTCTAGGTTAGATAAATTTATTGCATTTAAAGCAGCATTAGAGCTTCACAAAGACAAAAAGACATATGATAAAGTGATTGACAAGGTTTATAAAAATTGTATAAAAGCACTATCTGCTAAGGTCACTATAGAAAAGAACTTTGTTAAGGATATATACAAGCCTTTTTCACCTGAACAAATTTCAAAAAAAATGTCAGAAATGCTTATAGGTGATAAATCAATAGTTAAACTTCAAATAATTTTTCAAAAAATAGAAAATTTACATAAAGCCTGTCCTAATCATAAAGGTGATTGGTATTTTACTGGAGACTACCCTACAGTTGGAGGTAATAAGGTTGTTAATCAGGCATTTATAAATTTTGTTGAGAAGCATAAAGGGAGATCCTATTAGCTTGAATTACATAAAAAAAAATAATTCCAAAATAAGTTTTATTTATTAAAAAAAAATCCTAAATTGGTTTATACCAGAACATAAGTAGGTTAAGTTCATGGTAAGATTTGGGGCAAAAAAGGGAGAATTCGTTCTCCCTTTTTTATTATCTACAATTTAGATATTTATTGTTAACCTCTTCCCAATTAATTAAATTAAAAAATGCTTCGAGATAATCAGGTCGTCTATTTTGATAATTAAGGTAATATGCATGTTCCCATACATCTATACAAAGTATTGGATTGCCTCCACATCCATTTGGCATAAGAGGGTTGTCCTGATTGGGTGTTGAACAAATTTCTAATCTTCCATCGTCATGAATACAAAGCCATGCCCAACCAGAGCCAAATCTAGTTGCCCCAGACTTTTTAAAAGTATCTTTAAAATTTTCAAATGAATCAAAATTTGAATTAATTGCTTCAGCAATTTCACCAGTTGGATTTCCTCCACAATTTTGACCCATTATTTCCCAAAATAAGTTGTGATTAAAGAATCCCCCAGCATTATTTCTTAAAGCCATGTTATTTAAATCTAGATTTTTTAAGATTTCTCCTATACTCTTGTTTTCGAGTTCAGTTCCACTAATAGCGTTATTTAAATTGTTAGTATAACCATTATGGTGTTTCCCATAATGAATCTCCATTGTCTTTGCATCAATGTAAGGTTCTAATGCATCAAATGAATAATTAAGTTTTGGTAATTCAAAAGCCATAATATTAAAATTTATTTCCTATAAAATTACAATCTTTTTATGATTAAAATAACTAAATCTATATTTTAGTAATATATCAAATATGGACTACTCATTCAAAATCATAAACTCATCAGCTGGATCTGGTAAAACATTTAAACTGGCAATTGAGTATATATCAAAACTATTTAGCCAAAAAAATGATGAGCATTTTAAATCAATGTTAGCTTTAACTTTTACAAATAAAGCTTCTGCTGAAATGAAATACAGAATACTACTTTTTTTAAATGATTTGAAACACAAAAGAAATGAGATTGTATTAGAGCAAATTTTAAAAACAACTAGTCTCGATGAATCTGCTATTCAAAAAAGATCTGCCACTATTTTGGAAAAAATTTTATATAACTATTCAAACTTTAATGTTATAACAATTGATAGCTTTACTAATAACATTATTAGAACTATATATGCAGAGTCAGACAAAAAAGATGATTTTTTAGTTGAGTTTGATAATCAAATTTATATAGATCAAGCTGTTGATGATCTGATTTCTGAAATAAATGCGAATAATGAATTAAAAGAATTACTTTTTGAATTTGCAAAATATAAACTAACAATAAATAAGAGTTGGGATATTACTTATGATTTGATACAATTTGGGTTGTTTATTGATAAAGAATCGAATAGACACAAAGTAGAGTATTTTAAGAAAAAAAATCTCAAGTTTTTTCTCCAAATAAGAAAAGAAATTCTTGCACTCAATTCAAAAAAAACAAAATATATTCTTGATTTAAGCAATGATACAATTGATCTAATTAATCAAAATGGTCTGAATGATAATGATTTTAGAGGAGGTTATTTTCCGAAATATCTTAATAAATTAAGCAGTCAAGCTGATTTTAAGATAAGTGAATCTACTGAAAAATCTTTAAAAGGAGAATCAAATTTATATAACAAAACTTTAGAAAAAAATAAAGAAGATATTATTGAAAAAATTAGGCCAGTTCTTTTAAAAAATTATTTAAAAATTAAAACATCAATTATAGAAATTGATAAAATAACTTCAACATTATCATTTCTGCCATCTTTATCTCTAATCTCAAGAATTGAAGATAAGATAGATAAAATACAAGAAGAACAAAATATAGTATTAATAAGTAAATTTAACACTCTGCTTAATGCAGAGATTGAATTATATGATGCCCCAGAAATTTACGAGAAATTAGGATCTAGATTTGTAGACTTCTTTATTGATGAGTTTCAGGATACATCAGAACTTCAGTGGGAAAATTTAATTCCTTTAATTTCAAATTCTATTCATAGTGAAGATCATGATGGGTCAAAGGGTTCTTTATTAATAGTTGGTGACCCTAAGCAGTCTATCTATAGATGGCGTGGAGGTGAATTTAATCAATTTCTACACCTAATTCATAATCAAAAAAATCCATTTCATTTTAAAAGAATATTAGATGATAAAGAAGACATCAATTATAGAAGTTGTAAAGAAATAGTTGATTTTAATTCAGAGTTTTTTACTTTTTTATCAAATAATTTAGATTTAGGGATATATGATTCAGATGATTTGAATTTTAGACAAAAATCAAATAAAAAAGAGACAGGTTATGTTTCTATTGATATGTCTGATAATGAATCATTCTTTTTAAAAATAGAGAACCAGATTTTAGATTTATTAAGTCGTGGATATTCTCCTTCAGAAATTGTTATTCTAGTTAGGAAGAATAAACATGCAAAAGAGTTAATAGAAAATATCAATACTGAAGAATTTGATTTTATTTCAAGTGATATAATGCAAATAAATAATTCTGATAAAGTTCAATTTATTATTTCAATTTTTAAATTAAGTATATATGGAAATGATTATGTTGAGAGGAAGAAAGTTATAAACTATCTATACAGCCAAAATTATTTTGAAAAAAATTATGATAGTTTAAATCAATGCTTTTTTTCTAGTCTTTCAAAAATTGAGATAAATGATTTTTTCATAAAAATTTCAAACAATAAAAAATTTGACTTAAAACACTTTTTATCTCTTGATATTCTTAATGCTATTAAATATTGCACATATATTTTTAAAATAGATATTGAAGATCCATTTATAGTTGCCCTAATTGACAATATATTTGAATTTCGTGATAATAATGATGATTCAATCAAGTCATACCTTAATTATTGGGAAAAAAAATCTGAAAATATAATGTTAACTATGCCTGATAATCAAAACTCTATCAGTATCTCTACAATTCATAAATCCAAAGGTCTTGAATATCCTGCCGTAATAATTCCTGTTTATGATGACAAGTTAGATGAAAATCTTTCTAGAGATCTTATATGGTTGGATGAGCCTTTTGAAAATTTAAAAGATTTAAAATGGACTTTAATGAGAACATCAAAGAATCTTCGAAATATGGGAGAAAATGCAAAAGAAATTTATGAAAGAAGTATTCTAAATAATTTAATTGATTCCGTCAATTTACTTTACGTTGCATTTACCAGAGCTGAAAAGGAACTCTTTATTATTTCAAAAAAGGATAATTCTGAAACTAATACATTTTCTAGTCTAATTCAAGACTTTTTAGTTCTCAAGTCTAGTTCAGATAAATACACAATTGGTGAAAAAATGATTATATCTAAAAAAAATAGTGATCAATCTGATTCAAATAATCAAAATAAGAAAATAATTAATGTAAGATCCACCTCAAAAAATGTAAATCAAGCAAAATATGTA
>SGZK01000002.1:0-26630 GCA_004214195.1 Flavobacteriales bacterium
GTCGTATCAAAAGATTGTATTACTTCTGATGCATGGGCTACTGCATTATTAACTTTAGATCTTGATAGAGGAAGAGCCATTGTAGATCAAATTGAATCATTAGATGCTTTATGGATTATATCTGTTAATGAAAAAGTTGAGATTATAAAATCAAAAAATTGGGATAAATTAACCAATTGATTTTTTTACAATAGGAATTAATTCTCCTTTAATTAATCCATATTTAGAAATTTCGTCATCTTCAATTTCATTAGTATAATCAATAAGATTGACATTAAAACCAGAATCTTCTAATCTGTTTTTATAATCTTTTCCATATACCCTGACATGGTCATATTGCCCAAAATGTTCAGCTCTTTGTTTTTTTGAAACTAATGTATTATCCTCATAAGTTTTTTCTAAGTCTTTATCAATTGGAACTTGAAGAATCCCTATGCCATCTTTTTTTAAAACACGATATATTTCATTCATAGCAGTTCTATCATCTATTATATGCTCTAAGACATGATTACAAATTATTAAATCAAATGTATTATTCTTAAAATTTAGTTTAGTAATATCTCCTATAATATCGGCTATGGGAGATTTAAGATCAAAAGTTGTATAATCCCAGTAGATATTCTTTTTAAATTTTCTATAAAAAATTTGCTCTGGTGCTATATGAAGTACTTTTAATTTAGATTTTAAGAGATTTGTCTTTTTATTAAGATACAACCATAAAAGTCTATGTCTTTCAAGAGATAGAGTTCCCGGACATAGTGCATTTTTTCGAAGTTTAGTATACCCATAAGAAAGAAATTTTGAATACCCTTTTCCGTCAATTGGATCAATAAACCTTTTGCCAGAATAAACAATTTTTAATATAGGAACTAGATAATAGCTAATTCTAATAAGGAAATTTCTTGAAAATATTCTTAATATTATTTTCATTAATCAAAGTAAGATTTGAACTTATCCTCTTCAGTTGATTCTAAACCAAGAGCTTCGTATATATGATTAAATGTTGAAAGAATTTCAGGTTTCCCATCAATAATAGCAATATTATGTTCAAAATGCGCACTAGGTTTTCCATCAACAGTAACAATTGTCCAACCATCATCCAGTTGACGAACTTTTTCAGTTCCTAGGTTTACCATGGGTTCAATTGCAACAACTAAACCTTCTTTAAGTAATGAACCTTTACCTTTTTTTCCATAATTAGGGATTTCAGGATCTTCGTGTAAATTTTTCCCAAGGCCATGTCCTACTAATTCTTTAACAATACCATAACCATGTTTTCTAATAAAATTTTGAATTGAATTCCCAATATCACCAACATTGTTTCCCGCAATTAATGATTCAATTCCGATGTAAAGAGATCTTTTTGTTATATCTAGTAAATTCTCTACATCTTTTGATACATTTCCAACTTTGAAAGTATATGCATGATCTCCATAAAACCCATCTTTTATTACACCACAATCAATTGAAACAATATCACCATCTTTTAATGGATTATTATTTGGTATTCCGTGAACGACCTGATCATTTATACTTATACATAGCGTATTTGGAAACCCGTTATAACCTTTAAAGCCAGGTTTGCATAAATTATCAAGAATAAATGTTTCTGCAATACTGTCAAGAGATAAAGAAGTTACACCAGGCTTAATCTCACTTGCTAACATCCCAAGAGTTTTAGATACAACTAATGCACTTTCTCTAATTTTTCTAATTTCTTCAATACTTTTTAAAATCATAATTAGTAATAGACATGTCTATATTCAATATCATTAATTATTTTATATATATCTCTTTCCAAAGTTTCAACTGGAAATTCAACTATTCTATTTATTTCTATAGAATTTTTATAGAAAATAATAGTAGGAGTGTTTGTTATATTTTTACCTTTTTCAAATCCAGAATCAGAGGTTTTATTCTGTTTTAGTAGATATATTTTTAGTTTATTATCTAAAAATTTTATTTCATCGAGTATCTTAATTAATCTGGGAACTTCTCTTTCACTATCATGACATTTAACACCCATATATAACTCAATTGTATAATTATCAATATTATCAAAATTATTTTCACTTAAAAATGTATCTGTTATATATGAGTTATAATTATATGGAAACCATTTAGTATTATTGGAGTTAAACAAATAATCCTTATTAACTTGTCCATCAACAATATCATAATTCAAATTCTCATTACAAGAATAGAAAATTAGGAAAATAAATGTTAAAAAATAATATTTCATTTTTTTATTAAAGAGTTACCAGTCATTTCTAATGGTTTTTCAATACCTAAAATTTCAAGAACTGTAGGTGCAATATCAGAGAGTATACCATTTTTTACATTTCTTTTATTTCTGTCAACTAAAATAATTGGTACAGGATTAGTTGTGTGAGAAGTATTTGGAGAACCATCTTCATTTTTCATTTTTTCACAATTTCCATGATCAGCTATTATTATTGATACATAATTGAGTTTATTTGCTGCATTAATTAATGGCCCTAAAAGATCATCTATAGTTTCACATGCTTTTATTGAAGCATCTATATTCCCTGTATGACCAACCATATCAGGATTTGCAAAGTTTAAGCATATAAAATCAGGAGAATTATTAATAATCTCACTAATAGCCTTTTGTGAAACATCAAAAGCACTCATTTCAGGTTTTAAATCATATGTTGCTACTTTTGGTGAAGGGCATATAACTCTTTTTTCTTTATCAAATGGTTTTTCTCTGCCACCATTTAAAAAAAATGTAACGTGTGGGTACTTTTCAGTTTCAGCAATTCTTAGTTGAGATTTGTTATTCTTTGATAATATCTCACCTAGAGTATTTTTTAAATTTTCATTATAGAATATAGGTATTACATTCTCAAAACTATTGTCATAGTTAGTTAAAGTGTAAAATTTAACATTTAGAGGTTTTAAGTCTAGTTGACTATTGTTTTTTTCACAAATTAAAGATGTAAGTTGTCTTCCTCTATCAGATCTATAATTGAAAAAAACAATAACATCATTATCATCAATTTTTGAAATAGGATTATTATTATCATCAGTTATTACAATGGGTTCTATAAATTCATCTGTTATCCCGTTATTATAAAAATCTGTTATTGTTTCAATTATATTTTGGGTTTTTAGCCCTATATTATTTATTAATAAGTCATAAGCTTTCTTTGTTCTATTCCAACGATGATCTCTATCCATTGAATAGTATCTTCCAATAACAGATGCTAAAGAACCTCCTGTTTTTTTTGTGTGTTCTTCAATTTGATTAATAAAATTTAATCCAGATCTAGGATCTACATCTCTTCCATCTGTAAATGCATGAATAAATAGATTTTTTTTTATTGGGGATAAAGTGTTTAAAATTTCTTTTAGATGAGAAATATGAGAGTGAACACCTCCATTAGATAATAATCCAATAAGATGAACATTTTTTTTACTTTTTTTAATGTAATTAATTATATCAATAAAGTTTTCTTTTTTGCCAAATTCTCCAGATTCAATGGAGTTATTTATTTTAAGTAAATCTTGGGATACAATTCTACCTGCACCTATATGAATATGACCAACCTCGCTATTTCCCATCTGACCAGAAGGCAAACCAACATTTTCTTCATGGGTTAAAAGTTGTGCACTAGAGTAGCTGTCTAATAAATTGTCAAAATTTGGAGTATTTGCAATGTCAGGAGCTGAATGACTTTTGTCTTCTGTTATACCCCAACCATCTAAAATTAATAATAAGGTTTTATTAATCAATTTTTTCTTTTAAAGATACAAATATCATCAACCAGATTTGTAATTATGGTTAGGAAAAAATATATTGTTATTAAATTAATGGATTTCGAAGGAATAGTATATAAATCAACAGGTAGTTGGTATCTAGTAAAATGTAATAATGATTTTATTGAATGTAGAATCAAAGGGAAAATTAGATTAAAGGATCTAGATACTACAAATCCTATAGCGGTTGGAGATAATGTGATTTTTGAAAAAGATAATAAAGAAGAAAGACTTGGAGTAATCTCTGAAATTCTTCCTAGAAAAAATTACATTATTAGAAAATCAGTTAAACTATCAAAACAGTCACATATAATAGCTTCTAATATAGATCTTGCTCTATTGTTAATTACAAAAGATAATCCACCTACATCATTAAATTTCATTGATAGGTTTCTAGTAACCTGTGAAGCTTATCATATACCTGTAATTTTAGTTTTTAACAAAATAGACACATATAATAAAAATGATTTATCTAAAATATATGCAATGGAATCTATATATAAATCAATCGATTATAAGTGTATTAGAATCTCTGCAAAATATGGAGAAGGAGTAGAGGAAATCTCTAATTATATGCAAAACAAGGTTTGCTTACTTTCTGGTCATAGTGGTGTGGGAAAATCAACCTTAATTAACCATATCAATCCTGAATTAGATTTAAAAACAATGGCAATATCAATATCTCATAGTCAGGGTAAGCATACAACAACTTATGCTGAAATGTATGATTTAAAAGAAAACATAAGAATTATAGATTCACCTGGAATAAAAGGATTTGGACTTGTAGATATATCAAAATATGAATTAGGTGATTACTTTCCAGAGTTTTTTAAAAGAAAAATGAAATGTAAATTTCATAATTGTATGCATATTAAAGAACCAGGGTGTAAAATAAAAGAGGATCTTGAAAATGGAGCAGTATCAGAATCAAGATATAGTTCTTATATTGATTTATTGAGTGATCAAAATATATACAGGAAATCAGATGAAAGTAGTAATTCAAAGAGTTAAGTCATCAAAAGTTGAAGTTAATAATAAAATAATAGGTCAAATTGATCATGGTATTCTTGTATTAATAGGTGTTGCTGTTAATGATGAAAAAACTGATGCTGAATGGATCTCAAACAAAGTTTTAAACCTTAGAATATTTGATGATGAGAATGGAGTAATGAATAAATCATTAATAGATGTGCAGGGAAACCTTCTAGTTATCTCTCAATTTACATTAATTGCATCTACTAAAAAAGGAAATAGACCTTCGTATATTAATTCTGCAGGACATGAAATCGCCATACCTTTATATGAATATTTTATTAAAATATGTGAAGAGAAAATTGGGAGAAAAGTTATTTCAGGAGAATTCGGTGCAGATATGAAGGTATCCTTAATAAATGATGGTCCTGTGACAATAGTTATTGATTCAAAAGTCAAAGATTAATTTCATATAATTTTCACCTCTTCCTCAAGCTCAATATTAAATTCTTTTTTAACTGAATCTTTTATACTATTTGCAAAATTTAATATATCAGATCCATTTGCATTTCCATTATTAACAATAACCAAAGGTTGATTAATATAAACCCCTACATCTCCTAAACTTTTTTGTTTAAATCCCATCTTTTCAATTAGCCATGCTGCAGGAATTTTATATAATCCGTTTTTGTTTTTATGATAAGGTAATTGAGGATGTTTTTTTAATAGTTCATCTAACTTTTTCGATTCTATAAGAGGATTTTTAAAAAAACTTCCACAATTCCCAATCTTTTTTGGATCAGGTAACTTAGACTCTCTTATTTTAATTATTTCCTCTGATATATTAGATAAACTAATTTTTTTATTACTAAATTTTTCTTTTAAGCTATCATATGATAGGTTATAACTATGAGGCTCTTTTGTTAATTTTAATCTTATTGATAAGATTACATGTTTATTTTTTTGTTCAGATTTAAATACTGATGACCTATAATCAAATTCACATTGATCTTTATTAAAGTGCTTTATTTCATTAGAATCAATAGAAAGAACTCTGCAACTATCAAATACATCTTTTAATTCAACCCCATATGCCCCAATATTTTGAATAGGAGCTGCTCCTACATTCCCAGGAATTAATGATAGATTCTCTATTCCCCCGTAGTTTTTTTCAATTGACCATTTTACAAATTCATGCCAGTTTTCACCGGAGTTTACTTCAATAATAATATTATCATTTGATTCTTCTATAATTTTTTTACCCTTTATTGAAATATGAACTATAGTTCCCTTATAATCTTTAGAGAATAATACATTACTACCACCTCCCAAAAAGAAAATATTATCTTCATCTTTATTTTTAGATAAGAAATCTATAAGTTGATCTTCAGTGTTAATTGAAATAAATTTATCTGATTTAACATCTATATTAAATGTGTTATAATTTTTTAAAGAGAAGTTTGATGAAATTGTATTCATTGAAATATTAATCTTTATATTCCTTTAAAGCAAGTCCAATTATTTTTATTGCTTTCAAGAGTTTCTCAGAATTTAAAACAAAAGCAATTCTTACTTCATCTTTTCCAAGATTAGGACTAGTATAGAAACCACCTGCTGGTGCTAGCATAACTGTTTGTCCGTTATGTGAAAAATCAGTTAGCAGAAATTTAGAAAATTTCTCTGAGTTATTAAGCGGAAGCTTTAAAATAGAATAAAATGCACCCATAGGATTTGAAAAGACTAAATCATCAATTTTACTTAATTCTTCAATTAATAGATTTCTCCTAATAGTGTATTCATTAATTACATTATCAATATAATCTGAAGATGAGTCAAGTGCTTTCGAAGCTGCTATCAATCCTAGTGTTGGGGGGGATAGTCTAGCTAATGCAAACTTTAAGCAAGCACCTAAAAAATCATGATTTTTTGAAACTATGCATCCACTTCTTGCTCCACATAGACTGTATCGTTTAGAAGATGAATCAATTAGTATTGCATTATTATAAAACTTTTTTTCTTCAAGTATAGAAAAATGCTTATTATTTCCGTAAATGAATTCTCTGTATACTTCATCCACAACTATAAAAATATCATGCTTAATAGCTAAAGACCCTATTTCTAGAATTTCATCTTTACTATAAACATATCCTGTTGGATTACAAGGATTACAAAGAAATATTGCTTTTGTATTCTTATTTATTTTCTCTTCGAAAGAGCTAATACTTGGAAGTGAAAAGTTGTCTTGAATTTTTGAAGTTATAGGGATTACCTTAACATTTGATGCCATCGCAAATCCATTATAATTGGCATAAAATGGTTCAGGTATAATAATTTCTTCACCTGGGTCGCAAATTGAACTAAATGTAAATGATAGAGCTTCACTAGCTCCTACTGTTACAATTATATCTTCAGGAGTTACATCTATATTATGTTTTGAATAATAATTAGATAGTTTCGTTCTATACTCATATGAACCTTGTGAATACTCATATTTTAACAATTTTAAATCATTTTGCTTTATACCCTCAATAGATTCAATTGGTGATTCAATATCAGGTTGTCCAATATTTAAGTGAAGTACATCAATGCCTTTTTTCTTTGCTTGATCAGAATATGGTACAAGCTTTCTAATAGGAGACGATGGAATATTCCTTCCTTTATTTGAAATTTTTGGCATTTATTTAACTTAATTTGTAAATATACTTCAAGGTATGTTATTTTTGTTTTACTTTATAAATATTTATAGATAGATGCAAATCTCATCGAAATTTGACCATACCGAAATTGAAAAGAAATGGTATTCTTTCTGGAATAAAAATAATTTTTTTAATTCAGAACCTGATGATAGGGAACCATTTACTATTGTAATTCCTCCACCTAATGTTACAGGTTTATTACATATGGGGCATATGCTTAATAATACCATTCAAGATATTTTAATTAGAAAAGCAAGGATGATGGGGAAAAATGCATGCTGGGTTCCTGGAACAGATCATGCTTCTATAGCAACTGAAGCTAAAGTGGTAGAAAATTTAAAATCACTTGGTTTAAATAAATCAGAAATCTCAAGAGAAGAATTTGTAAAACATGCCTGGGAATGGACAGAAAAATATGGAGGAGGCATATTAGATCAGCTTAAAAGATTAGGTTGTTCATGTGATTGGAATAGAACTAAATTTACTTTAGATGATGATATGTATGAATCGGTTATACTTGCATTTATAGATCTTCATCAAAAAGGTTATATCTACAGAGGATATAGAATGATAAACTGGGATCCTGAGGCTGAGACAACAGTATCTGATGAGGAGGTTAATTATGTTGAAGAAGAATCTAGTTTATACTATTTAAATTATTCTATAGATGGCTCAAAAGAAAAACTAATTATTGCAACAACCAGACCTGAAACAATTTTTGGTGATACTGCAGTTTGTGTTAACCCAAAAGATAAAAGATATTCTAAGTTTGTAGGGAAAGAGGCAATAGTTCCCATATGTGATAGGAAGATTCCAATTATTTCAGATCCTTACGTAGATATAGAGTTTGGAACAGGATGTTTAAAAGTAACTCCTGCTCATGATTTGAACGACTATAATATTGGAAATAAACATAAACTTGAGATAATAGATATTTTCGATTCAAAAGGAAGGCTTAATGGAAATGGTCTTCATTATAAAAATAAAGATAGGTTTGAAGTTAGGAAAGAAATACTAAAAGAGCTTAAGGAAAAAAAGATACTTAATAAGTCTGAAGTATATAAACATAATGTTGGCCGTTCAGAAAGAACTAATGCTATTATTGAACCTAAGATTTCAAGACAATGGTTTTTAAAGATGGATCAAATTTCAAAACCTGCTATAACAAATGTTTTGAAGAATGAAAACATAAAGTTTTTTCCCAAAAAATTTAAATCTACTTATAAGTACTGGCTAGAAAATATAAAAGATTGGAATATATCTAGGCAACTATCTTGGGGTCATCAAATTCCAGCTTTTTATTACGGAGAAAATAAAGATGAATATGTTGTAGCTCAAAATAAAAATGAAGCAAAAAAGATTATAGAGAAACAAAAAGGATTAAAGTTAAAAGATGATGAGTTAATTCAAGATGAGGATGTCCTTGATACTTGGTTTTCATCATGGCTTTGGCCAATATCGGTTTTTGATGGCATAAGAAATCCTGAAAATCAAGAGATAAAATATTATTATCCTACTCAAGATTTAGTAACTGGTCCTGACATAATTTTTTTCTGGGTAGCAAGAATGATTATTTCAGGTTATGAATTTAGAGATGAAAAACCTTTTTCAAATGTTTACTTTACTGGAATAGTTAGAGATAAACTGAGAAGAAAAATGTCTAAGCAATTGGGAAATTCTCCAGATGCAATAGAGTTAATAGATAAATATGGTGCAGATTCAGTAAGAGTTGGTCTAATGTTAAGCTCAGCAGCAGGAAATGATCTACTTTTTGATGAATCTTTGTGTCAACAAGGTAAAAACTTTACAAATAAATTGTGGAATGCATTAAGATTAGTTAATGGATGGGAAGTTGATGATGGAAAAGAGATATCTGAAGTAAATAGTTTAGCTCTTGAATGGTATGAAAACAAGTTCAATCAAGTTTTAGATTTAATTAACAAAAATTATGAAAATTATAGAATATCAGATGTTTTAATGAGTTCTTATAGACTTGTTTGGGATGATTACTGTTCTTGGTTGTTAGAATCTGTAAAACCAGAATTTGGAGAAAAAATTGATAATCAAACAAAATCAAAAATAATATCTCTTTTTGAAGATAATATAAAATTATTACATCCATTTATGCCTTTTTTAACTGAAGAGATTTGGCATCAGTTAGCTTCAAGAACTTCTTCAGAATCTATCACTATAAGTAAATGGCCAGATTCAAATAAATTCAAAAATGATATTATTATAAATTTTGAGATAGCGAAGGATATAATCTCTTATATTAGGAATTTTAGAAAAGAAAAAAATATACCATTTAAAAAAGAACTATCTCTCTATTTTGCTTCAGAAACATCTGATTTACATTATATAAGTATAATAAAAAAATTAGTATTTATTGATAAGATTGAATATTCAGAAAAAGACAAGTTTAAATCTGTAAATTCATTTATAATTGGATCTATTGAATTTTTCATCCCATTAGAAGGTGATATTGATCTTAAATCAGAACTTGATAGGTTAAACAAGGAATTAGATTACAATTTAAAATTTCTTAAATCTGTTGAGAATAAATTAAAAAATACGAGTTTTATTGATAATGCACCTAAGGATATAGTTGAAAAAGAAAAAAAGAAGGTAAGTGATGCTAATAGCAAGATTAAAGCAATCAAAAAAGCATTATCAGATTTAAGTTAATGTTTACTTGATAAAACGGTAATTCCGCCAATTACTCTTTGACCTTTCTTTACATTTATATTAGAATTAAGAGGTAAAAATATATCTACTCTTGATCCAAATTTTATAAATCCTGAATCTTCCCCTTGTATTACTTTAATATCAATTTGAGCATAATTAACTATTCTTCTAGCAACTGCACCTGCTATTTGTCTATATAGAATATCTCCAAAATAATTATTTCTTATAACTACTGAAGTTCTCTCATTTTTTTCTGAAGATTTAGGATGCCAGGCTAAAAGATATTTTCCAGGATTATATTTATTATATATAACTTTTCCACTTATAGGAAATCTTGTGACATGAACATTAGTAATTGATAAAAAAATAGAGATCTGGATTCTTTCATCCTTAAAAAATTCATTCTCTCTAACTTGCTTTATGTTAACTATTTTTCCATCAGCAGGGCTAAGTATTAACTTATCATCAATTAGATTTTTCCTTTTAGGATTTCTAAAAAACCAAAGAATAAGAGAATAAAAAATCAAAAAGGTAGATTGCGAAATTAGTTTTAATGTTGCAGAATCAAGTAATATATCAGATGATATAATAACTGAAATAGTTAAGAAAAAAGAAGAAATTATTATTCTATGACCTTCCTTGTGAAACATATTAAATCATTGTAATTATAAATGCAATTGGTGCAACGCCAATTGTACTGTCAAGTCTGTCGTATACTCCTCCATGTCCAGGTATTAAAATACCACTATTTTTCACTCCGGCTTTTCTTTTAAGCTTTGATTGAGTCATGTCACCTATAATAGCAAATATTGGGATTAGTAAACCTAGTAAAATTGTTTTCCAAAAAGGGTAAATTTCTTGTATATAGTTAAATGAAAGAATACTAAAAATAAGACAGAATAAAAGACCACCAAAAAAACCTTCCCAGGTTTTATTTGGAGATACTTTTGTAGAAATTTTATTTTTACCAAATTGAACTCCAATAACATATGACATAGTGTCAGAAATCCAAATCAATACAAAGATTAACAGTATACTATATGGGTTATAAATTTCATTATATGCCCATCCACCATATGGAATAGAAATTAGTAGGAGAAAGGAAATTCCAACAAACAATTGAGGAATAGGATATACAGGATAGCTTTCCTTTTTACGAATTTTCAACCATATTCTATGACACTCAATCTGTGCAATAAAAAAAAGAAAACTGCAAATAATAATAAACGAGTATTGATTATATAAAATGGATCCAGCTATTAATGAAATATATATTACACCAGAAAACAATCTAACAAAAAAATTATTCATCACTTACTATTAGATAGATATCTTTAGCACTATTTCCATAGGATAAAAAGTCGTCTTCAATAAATTTATTCCTAACATTTATAGTAGTAATATTTGTAGGAATTTTTTTTGAATACTTTGATTTAAGCTTTGTCATCCCATCACTAACATCACCTACAAATTGATTAGATCTAGCAATTACAATTAATGTATCAGGAAGTGATTCAAGTTTATTATTCTTTATCTGATTACTAGAAATTAACATTCTGCCAGTATTGGATAAAAGGTATTCACATTCTATAACAAGAGCTTTTAAGTTTTCATCTTCAGTTATATCATTTGTTTTTTTAATACTGAGGTTTTTTGATAGGCTAGGACTAAGACACTTGACATTTTCTTTTTCCCAATTATTTTCTTCTGAAATTTTGTTAAATGTATTTATGACACTATCCCCGTTATCAATATATATAAATCTTCCTCCAGCATCAGTAAAATTTTTTGCGAATGTTAATTCTTTGGATGTTACATCATCAGTAAGATTTTCATCTTTGATGTTTTTAGCTTTTTTCTTTTGAAATAAATCCCAAAATCCCAAAATTATTTTGATTTAGTTTTTTTTGTAGTACTAATTTGTTCCTTTTCTTTAAATGGTCTTTCTCCAAGCACCTTTATTAGATCTTCTTTAAATATAACCTCTTTTTCAAGTAATCTTTTAGCCAATTCAATTAAATTCTTTTTGTTTTTTCTTAATATTTGACAAGCCCTTTTATATTCTCTTTCGATAATATTAGATATCTCTTCATCAATTTTTTTTGCTGTCTCTTCAGAATATGGTTTTGTAAAATTGTAGTCAGATTGACCACTTGAATCATAGTAGGTAATATTTCCTAGTGTATCATTTAATCCATATACTGAAACTATTGCCCTAGCTTGTTTTGTAACCTTTTCAAGATCACTTAGGGCACCTGTAGAAATTTTATTAAACATTATCTTTTCCGCAGCTCTACCACCAAGACTAGCACACATTTCATCTAGCATTTGTTCTGTTCTAACTATAAGCCTTTCTTCAGGAAGATACCATGCAGCACCTAATGACTGACCTCTAGGAACAATTGTAACTTTTACAAGTGGAGCTGCATGTTCAAGAAGCCAACTGACTATTGCATGACCTGCTTCATGGAAAGCAATTGTCTTTTTCTCGTCTTTAGTTATTATTTTATTTTTTTTCTCTAATCCTCCAACAATTCTATCAACAGCATCAAGAAAATCTTGTTTGCCAACAGATTTTTTATTACTTCTAGCAGCAATTAAAGCAGCTTCATTACAAACATTAGCAATATCAGCTCCTGAGAAACCTGGAGTTTGTCTTGAAAGAAATTCTATATCTAGAGTTGTGCTAACTTTCAAAGGCTTTAGATGAACTTCAAAAATCTCTTTTCTTTCATTTAAATCAGGAAGATCTACAAATATTTGTCTATCAAATCTACCTGCTCTCATAAGAGCTTTATCTAGAACATCAGCTCGATTTGTTGCAGCTATTACAATTACATTTGTATTTGTTCCAAACCCATCCATTTCAGTTAATAACTGATTTAATGTATTTTCTCTTTCATCATTAGAACCAGTAATATTAGCCCTTCCTCTTGCCCTTCCAATTGCATCTATTTCATCAATAAAAATTATTGCAGGAGATTTTTCTTTTGCTTGTTTAAATAAATCTCTAACTCTTGATGCACCAACTCCAACAAACATTTCTACAAAATCTGATCCAGAAAGAGAGAAAAATGGAACTTTTGCTTCCCCGGCAACTGCTTTAGCTAGAAGTGTCTTTCCAGTTCCAGGAGCTCCGATTAATAAAGCACCTTTGGGGATTTTACCACCTAGAATAGTATATTTTTTTGGATTTTTAAGAAAATCAACTATTTCCTGGACTTCTTCTTTAGCCCCTTCAAGTCCAGCAACATCCTTAAATGTTATCTTAACGTCAGTTTTCTGATCAAAAAGTTTGGCTTTTGACTTACCAATACTAAAAATTTGTCCGCCACCACCAGCTCCACCTCCTGACATTCTCCTCATAAGGTATATCCAAATACCAATAATTATTATAATAGGAAGAAATCCAACTAATACATCAAGCCATCTATTTTCTACTGTTTGAAACCCATATTCAAATTTTAAATTTTCTTTAATTTTTATTTCATCTAGTTTCTTCTGAAATATTTCTGGATTTCCAATTTCAAATTGGTAATGAGGACCTATTAAATTCTCTTGACCTAAAAAATTTTTTGTTCTAACCTTTCTATGGATTTCTTTACTAAGAGCATTTTCATTAATACTAACTAAGGCATAACGTTGATTAACTACAGTAATTTTGTTAACATCACCATTAGATAAAAAGTCTTCAAAAGATGAAATATCAGATTGTTGAACATTCTGGAAACCCCTATCCCCTCCAATAAAGCTTAAGCTAAGTATTAGAAATATTATTGAAGCATAAATCCAATAAAAATTAGTTTTTGGTGTATTTGTTTTCTTTTTTCTAGCCATTATCTATACTATCATTTTAATTTCTGAAATCTTAGCATCTCCCCACAGGTTTTCAATATCGTAAAATTCTCTGACATTTTTCTGAAAAATGTGTACAACAACGTCAACATAATCTATTAAGACCCATTCTTGATTTTCTATACCTTCCATACTATATGGTTTTTCTTTAAGTGTTTTACTAACATTCTTTTTTATAGAATTTGTTATAGCTGCTACATGTGTATTAGATGTTCCTGTACAAATAACAAAAAATCCACATACAGTATTTTTAATTTTTCTTAGGTCAAGGAGGTTTACATCTATCCCTTTAACTTCATCAATACTAGAGACAATTTTTTGTACTAGTTTTGTCTGTGGTAATTTAGTTTCAACCATTTATCAAATTCTTTTATCAAATTTATTATTTTTAAAATTATGAGACACTATAAACTTATCAAACTTAATGCCACTAAATCAACTAATGATAAAGTTAAAATGCTTATTAAATCAAAAAAAATAAGTTCTGGAGATATTGTTTGGGCTGATTATCAATATAAGGGTAGAGGACAATATAAAAATACATGGAATTCAAGTAAAGGCAAAAACCTTTTAATTACTGTATATAGGGAGTTTAAAGGATTAAGTATTAAACAAAGCAACTATATTAATTTTGTCATTTCACTTTCAGTTATTAAGACAATAGAACAATATATTCCTAACGATAACTTTATTAAATGGCCTAACGACATTTTGTCAGGACAAAAAAAGATATCTGGTATATTAATTGAGAATAATATTAAAGGGAAAGAATTAAGAAATAGTATTATAGGTATAGGTATTAATGTTAACCAAACAAGGTTTAGAAATATTCCTAATGCAACATCAATAAAATTGGTTTCAAATAATGAAATTGAAATAGAACAAGTACTTAAAAAATTAATAAAGAATATAGATGAGTATATTAATATATTAATAGTTAAGAATTTTGATCAAATTATGAATCTATATAATTCTAAATTATATGGAAGAGATTCTTGTAGATTGTTAATAAATAACGAAATTTTTCAAGGTAAAGTAATAAATGTTAACCCTTCAGGTTCTATAAATGTTGAAATAAATGGTTGTGGAATAAAGGAATATGAGAGTAATAGAATTAAAATATTATTATAAGTTTTACATCCAATTCTCTGGATCTTCCCTCCATCTTTCTAATTTCTTTATCTCATCATCACTAATAACTTTTTCTTCTTTTACAATTTCAATTAGAATATTATAATCTGCTAGAGAAATTAAATCAATTTTTTCGGATTCAAATATGTTTATTGCAAAGTCAAAACTATAAGAAAAAATGGATAGCATTCCCCTTACATTAGAGTCAGCATTTTTTATTGCATTAACAGCATTAAGACTACTCATTCCAGTGCTTATCAAATCTTCAATTACAACAACATCAGATCCAGAAGGAAGAGATCCTTCAATCTGGTTTTTTAAACCATGATCTTTAGGATTAGGTCTAACATATATATAAGGTTTTTCTAATCTTTCAGCAATTAAAGCTCCAATTGCAATTGCACCTGTTGCAACTCCAGCTATTACATAACTATCTGAAAAAGTTTTTGTAATTATAGTAGACATTTGATTGGCAATATAGCTTCTAACTTGAGTATTAGAAAGAATTAATCTATTGTCACAGTATATTGGAGATCTTATACCACTGGTCCATGTGAAGGGATTTTTTGTATTCAATTTTATTGCATTAATTTGTAGAAGATAATTAATAGTTTTTTTTGCAATAATTTTGTCAAACACCATACTCAACAAATGTATAAAGTTTTTTTTAATCAAAAGCCATTAATTCTTACTTCAAAAATTATAAAGTCATCTGATTCTAATCCGCTTATACATATTAAATTTTCTAGTAAAAATCAGATTTTAAAAGCAGTTAAATCTAAGAAAACAGAATCTGTATATATATATCATAAGAATATTAAAAAACTTTGGGAAATTTTCACAAAAAAGTTTCCAATTATAGATGCTGCTGGAGGATTAGTTGAGAGAAGTGATGGCAAAATTTTGTTTATATATAGAAATAATAGATGGGATCTTCCCAAAGGTGGTGTTGAAAAAAAGGAACTTATTATTGAAGCTGCTCAAAGAGAAGTTAAGGAGGAAACTGGGTTAGCAGATTTAATTGTCATTAGTAAGATTGGCGAAACATATCATATTTTTAAGAAGGGAAAGAATTTTAGATTAAAAAGAACTTACTGGTTTAAAATGAAATCAGATTATCAGGGAGAGTTATTTCCTCAGGAAGAAGAGGGTATAATATCTGCAGAATGGATCAACAAAAAAAGAATTCCAGAAATATTTAAAAATGCATATGAGAATATCAAAAAAATAGTTAATGAAGTCATTTAAGATTTATTCCTTTAGGGATTAATAATCTATAATCTCCATTATTATTAATTAGTTCCCTAACAATACCACTGCTTATAGAAGAGTTCTCAATTGAAGTTAAAAAAAATACAGTTTCAATACCACTTAACTTTCTATTTGTATGTGCTATATTTTTTTCAAACTCGAAGTCTGAAACATTCCGTAATCCTCTAATAATAAAATTAACATTATTTTTTCTACAAAAATCAATTGTCAACCCTTCATATATCTTTACCTCAATATTGTCTATATAATTAAAAGTTTGTTCAACAAATTGTTTTCTTTTTTTAGCGGAAAACATATATTTTTTTTCACTGTTTTGACCAATGCCAATTATTACATTATCAAAAAGATTTAAACTTTTTTCAATTATATCTTGATGTCCTAGAGTAATTGGATCAAATGAACCAGGAAAAATTGCTGTTTTCATATTTAAATTTAATTATAATTTTTAAAGTAAAGATTTAATTTGATGTTCAATGATTTCTTTAATTGAAAGTCCAGCAGCTTTAATTTGTTGAGGTACGATACTTTGTTTTGTGAAACCTGGAATTGTATTTGTCTCTATAATGTGTGGAATCCCATCAACCAAAATTATCTCAGATCTAGTAATTCCAGAGAGATTAATGTTATCGTAAATAGTATTAATCATTTTGTGAATATCAGTTACCTCATTAGTTGATAGTTCCCCTGGAGTTATTTCATCAGATTCACCATTATATTTAGCATTGAAATCAAAGAATTCATTTTTACTTCTTATTTCAGTAATAGGCAAAATAGTTCTCTCTCCATCTATATTTATTACTCCTACAGATACTTCCTTTCCTTCTAGAAATGATTCTACTAGAACTTCATCGCCCTCTTGAAATGCATAATCTATCTTTTCATTTAGTAAAGCTTTATCTGAAACCTTAGATATACCAAAACTGCTTCCCGATTTATTAGGTTTAACAAAGCATGGAATACCAGTCTTTTTTATTATATCATCAACATTGTATTCTTTTCCTTTTTTGATAAAGAATTGTCTTGCAGTTTTTAAATTAAGTGAATTAATGAATTTAATATATTCATGTTTGTCAAAAGTAAGCTTACATATTTTAGAACTACATGAAGTTTGAGGAATACCTATTTTTTCTAATAATGAAGAAAGCTCTCCAGTTTCTCCTGGCGAGCCATGAATTATATTGTATATCGCATCAAATTTTACCTTATTATTATGATAATTAAAATTAAAGTCTTTTATATTAATTTCTTCAATTTTATCATCTGATAATAGAACTGATGCTTTTTCTTTTGTTATTAGAACCTTGTATACATTCCAATCTGGATTTTTGTCTAATATCTCAAAAATAAATTCACCACTTTGTATAGAAATTTCATATTCTGATGAATATCCACCATATGCTATTCCAACATTCTTCTTCATATTTTGCAAATGTAATTCATTATAATAAAAGAAAATTAATGTGTTTAGTATATTTACTCTAATATATTGAATTAGTTATCTTAAAAACAGCTATTTAAATGAAAAAAATTATAAAAATTATTAAAGCAATATTAAGAGTATATTTAAAACTTTTGAAAAGTGATTCTATAGTTAAACATCTTTTTGCTTCTAGTATAACTGTATTTATAATATTTTACTTTGTCTTCATTTCAGTTAAGATTTATACTAAACATAATAGATATATTGAAGTGCCTAGCCTAAGTGGCCTTAATATAGAAGATGCAAATAAAATTTTAAAAAAGAAAAAATTAAAATTTGAAGTTCTGGATTCTTCTAAATACTTCTCTGAAACACCTGTTAATTTTATATTATCTCAAATTCCAGATGCTGGAGAATTTGTTAAGAAAAACAGGAAGATATATTTAAATGTTAATCCTTCTGACTATCAAAAAGTATCAATCCCAAATATTATTCAAATAACAAAAAGAAATGCAGAGTCAATTCTTAATGCTCTTGGTTTTGAAGTCTCTAGTTTTCAGTATGTAGATAATATTGGTAAGGATATGGTTTTAGAAGTTTTATATAATGGAGAGAAAATGAATATTGGTGATGCTATTGCAAGAGGTTCAAAACTTGAATTAATCCTTGGTAATGGAAAAAAATAAAATTAATGAAAATGAAATTGATCAGGAACTTCATGAACACTTTTCGTTTGATGTAGATAAAGGACAAGAACCATTAAGAATTGATAAGTTCTTAATGAATAGAATTGAAAATGCAACAAGAAATAAAATTCAGAATGCTGCAAAAGATGGATATATTCGAGTCAATCAAAATCCAGTTAAATCAAGTTATAAGGTTAAAAAAGGAGATAAAATAAAAGTTTTATTTACTCATCCACCTTATGAAAACCTTTTAACTCCTGAAAATATTGATTTAGATATAGTTTTTGAAGATGACTCAATTATAATAATTAATAAACCTCCAGGCCTAGTTGTTCATCCAGGTCATGGAAATTACTCAGGAACTTTAATTAATGGTCTTTTATATCACTTTAAAAATCTTCCTAAAAACTCATCTGATAGACCTGGTCTAGTTCATAGGATTGACAAAGACACTTCTGGTTTAATTGTAATTGCAAAAACAGAAAAAGCAATGACATTTCTTGCTAAGCAATTTTTTAATAAAACAGTTGAAAGAGAGTATTATGCATTAGTTTGGGGAGATGTTAAGAATGATTCAGGGGAAATTAATGAACCTATTGGAAGAAACCCAAAAAATAGATTACAAATGATTGTTTATAAGGATAGAGATGGCGGGAAAGAGGCTATAACTAATTATAAGGTAATAAAAAGGTTTGGATATGTGACTTTAATTAGCTGTAGGTTAAAAACAGGAAGAACTCATCAAATTAGAGTTCATATGAAATACTTAGGACATGTATTGTTTAACGATGGAAGGTATGGTGGAGACAAAATTTTAAAAGGAACAGTTTTTTCAAAATACAAACAGTTTGTTGAAAACTGTTTTGAGATTCTTCCTAGACAAGCCCTTCATGCTAAAACTATTGGCTTTATTCATCCAGAAACTAAAGAAATTATTTCATTTGATTCTAAGATCCCAAATGACATAAGTCAAGTAATAGATAAATGGGAACTTTATTCTAAACATAAAAAATTATAAATTTGAATAAAATATGAAAATTATAATATCACCAGCTAAGTCCTTGAACTTTGAAGATAAAGTTCAAACATCAATTAATTCAAAGCCATTATTTCATAATGATGCAATTAAAATAAATAGTGAGCTAAAGAAAGAATCAATTGAGTCATTATGTGATTTAATGGGAATTTCTTCTAAACTTGGGGAATTAAACTGGACTAGAAATCAAGATTTTACTAAAGACTCTAATTATTCTAAACAAGCAATTTTTGCTTTTAATGGAGATGTGTATGATGGACTTGATATTAATAGTCTAGATAATGATAAACATCAGCTAGTTAATAATGTAATTAGAATTTTATCTGGACTTTATGGGATTTTAAAGCCTTTTGATCATATAAAGCCTTATAGATTAGAGATGGGAACAAAATTTTCAATAAATGGTAATAAAGATCTTTACGATTTTTGGAAATCTAAAGTTACCAATCAACTTAAAAGTGAACTTGCAGAAGATGAATTAATTGTTAATCTAGCAAGTAATGAATATTTCTCTGTTATTAACTCTAAAAAGGTTTCAAATAAAATTATTTCACCTCAGTTTAAAGATTATAAAAATGGCACTCTTAAAATTATTTCTTTCTATGCAAAAAAGGCAAGAGGTTTAATGTCAAGGTTTATAATAGATAATAATGTTAAATCTGTTAATGAGATTCTAAGTTTTGACTCTGGCGGTTATTCTTATAGTAAGAAAGATACTACTGATGAATTGAAACCTGTATTTATTAGGTAATTATTATAATTCATAATGACAAAAAAAATTATATTTCTTTTCTTTTTATTTCAATTTGGATATAGTCAAGATCGACAATTAATTCAAGGAAAAGTAATATATAGAAATATAAATGTTGTAGCTGCAAATGTTATAAATAATACCTCTCAAAGTACTACGATTACAGATGATTTGGGAGAATTTCAAATTTATGCAAGAGAAGGCGATGAAATTATTTTTTCTTCTGTACAATATATTATTAGAACTGTAAGGATAACTGATGAGATTATAAAAAATAAAAGATTAACTATACAAATAAATGAAAGAATACGAGAGCTAGATGAGGTTGTCATAACACCTGATAATACAGAAAAGTTTCTTGATCTTAAAGAAGAAGAATTCAAAGGTTTTGATTATCTAGCAGATAAATCAACCAAAGTTGAAAATACTTTAACTGAAACTAGGCAATTAAAATATGGTGTAGATTTTGTAAATATTTTTAAGCTTTTAAAAACAATTATTGACTCAAAATCAGAAGAAGAAAAACAAAATCTTATAGCTAGTGAAGTTATTCCTTATTTATTTGAAGATGATTTTTTTACTGAGAGTTTACTCCTTGCATCATCTCAAATCAATGATTTTTTAAACTATATAGATACAAGACCTGGTGCAGTAGATGTTCTTCTTGAAAAAAACCAATTTTTATTAATTGACTTCCTATTAAATGAAAGTGTTAGATATAAAGAAATTAATGAATGAAGGTTCATCTTACATTAATTTTACTTTTACTCGGCGGATTCTTATTTTCTCAAGATAATCAAGAAAAAAAAATTGTTGGATATATTCTTAATGATAACAACTTTTCTATTGAAGGGATTCATGTTTTAAATAATTCAAATGGTGAAGCAACAATTACAAATACTGATGGCAGGTTTGAGATAAAAGCAAGCCTTAATGATGAGATTATATTTTCAGGTATTCAGTTTACTAGAAAAAAGATCTTATTAAATAAAGAATTATTTGATTCAATATTGTTAAATATTTATCTAGATGAATATGTAAATGAGTTAGATGAAGTTATTGTTAACTCAAGTGGTCTTTCAGGCAATATTTTAGATGATTTAAGAAATTCAGACATTTCTAAAGAATATAATTTTGATGATTTTGGAATTCCTGGATTTAAAGGAATCAGGAAAGAAAGGATATTATCAAATAAAGAAGTATTAACAAGGTTTTTATTGATGCCTTTAACTGGTGGTATGGATATAGATTTAATCTATAAAGCTTTCTCAGGGTATTATAATTTGAAAAGAAAAGAAATTAAGTATTTGTCAGAATTAAACATTACTGATCGAATAATAACATTTTATGGAAAAAAATATTTTATAGATGAATTTAATCTAGAAGAAAATACAATTCATGATTTTGTTAGTTCAGCAGTCCAAAATTATCCTTTAAATGAGAACTTTAAGGCTGGTAATCATTCATTAGTTTTAGAATATTTAAAAAAAAATTTTAAGAGGTTGAATAATTAATTAGATTTGATATTAATATGGTACTATTTATAAGTGGTGGAGAACTAGTTTTTGTTTTTTTTATAGTTCTTCTTGTTTTTGGAGCTGATAGAATTCCTTCTATTGCCAGAGGTCTAGCTAAGGGAATGACTCAGGTTAGGCAAGCTACTAATGAAATAAAATCTGAAATTCAAAAAAACACAAAATTTAAAGATCCATCTAAAACTATATCAAAAGAGCTAAATGATAGTGTTGGAGATATTAAAAAAGACTTTGACGAGATAACTGACTCAATCAAAAGAGATTTAAATTAATCTTGAAATTGATATACCATCTCTAATAGGTATTATTATTGTCTCAAATCTTTTGTCATCTTTTATCAATTGGTTAAACTGATTTAAAGTATTTGTTTCAATATCATCTAATTTAGAGGATTCTAAAACTTTTCCACTCCAAAGAACATTATCCGAAATTAGTATACCTCCATTAACCATTTTATTTGAAATCAATTTATAATATTCAATGTAGTTTTCCTTATCTGCATCAAGAAATACAATATCGAATTTTTCATTTAATCCATCAATTACATCTAACGCTTCACCATTTAGCTGAATAATTTTATCTCTATAACCACTTCTTTCAAAATATTTGTTTTGGAAATCAATTAGCTCTTCATTTATATCTATAGTAATTATTTTTCCAGTATCAGCTAGTCCTTCAGCAAGACATATTGTGCCATAGCCAGTATAAGTACCAATCTCAAGAATTCTTTTAGGCCTAATCATTTTTGATAAGAGACTTAATAATCTTCCTTGTGGATGACCACTAAGCATTCTAGGCTGAAGTATTTTTTGATAAGTTTCTTTGCTTAATTCTTTAAGTAATTCTGGCTCATCTTCAGAATTATTTATTACATAATCCATTATCTTTTTATCTATAAAATTCATTTATTTAGGTCTTTGGAATTCGAATCTATTTATCAATTTTGGAAGAGCATACCCATCGCAACCATTAATTGTAACAACATTCTCTTTATCAAGTCTGAGCCACCCATCTTCAGTAATTAATTCATCATTAAAATATAAGCTTTCCATTGAAGCTACAACTAGTATTGTTCTATTTTCCTTTATGAAATAGTCGTTTAAATATTTACACCCGATTTGAACTGGCGAACCTTTAACATAAGGAGCTATCCATTGATCTTTATATTCTGATATTAATTTTGTTTTGTCAAATTCAGATATTTCTTCATTATATTTTGCACTTGTATGATGAGCATCTTCTATAATACTTTCTGTAATATGATTTACAGTAAAAAACCCTGTCTCTTTAATATTTTTGTAGGTATCTCTTGGTATAGTTGTAGGCCTTAGCATAAAACCTAAAACTGCGGGATTACTTCCTAGATGTGTTATTGAACTAAAGACAGCAAGATTTTCAATTCCTGATTTTGATTTTGTACCAATTAGGTTTGCAGATTTATATCCAGTAGATGAATTAATAAGATTAATCCTAAAGATTTTTTCCATCTTATTAAAGTCATTTTTTGTAAGGTGTCTCATGTTTATAAATATAAAGATTTTATTAATTTAGTCAACCATTAGGGTGATTAGCTCAGTTGGTTTAGAGCACTACCTTGACAGGGTAGGGGTCGGCAGTTCGAATCTGCCATCACCCACAAGACTTAACAAAGGATTGTAAAATTAGATAAATGACTAATATGAAAAATATATTCTCAAAAGAAATAATTATTTATGATGGAATATGTGTTTTATGTAATAAAGTTGTTAGATGGGTAATAAAAAAAGATAAAGATAGTTTGTTTTTAATTTCTAATTTTCAAAGTAAATTTATTAAGAAAAACTTTCCGGATTTAAATAAATTTAATTCGGTGGCAGTAATTCAAAAAGATGGAAAAATTCTTTACAAAAGTACAGCTATAGAACATATTCTTAAAAGATTAAAGAAGTTTCTCTTTATTAGAATTATTTTGCATCTCTTCCCTTTATTTATATCAAATTTCTTTTATGATATAGTTGAAAGAATAAGATATAGTTTATTTGGGAAATATAAATCCTGCCCTGTAATTGAAATTGAGGAAGATAGATTTATTTTTTAGCTAACTTTATAAAAAGTCAAATAATTGTATGAGTAAGAAGATAAGAAAAGCTGAATATGAAATATCATATTACAAAAATTTTTCAAAATCAAAATTTTCAAAACATAACATAAAAAAAAGATTTGAAATAATATATAATGAAAATTATTGGGAAAGTAAAGAAAGTAGATCTGGAATTGGGGCTGAAATAAAAAACACTAAAATTTTACTTCAAGGTTTACAAAATGTAATAGAAAAGTATAACATAAAATCAATTATTGACATTCCCTGTGGAGATTTTAATTGGATGATAAAACTCAAGATGAACAATATTAGTTATACGGGCTTAGACATTGTTCAGAAAGTTATAGATTTGAATAATAAAAAATATAAAAAAAATAATATAAACTTCTATTTATCTGATATTACTAGCTCAATATTACCTAAAGGTGATTTAATATTTGTAAGAGACTGCCTTGTTCATTTCTCTTTTAAGGATATTAAAAAATCAATATTTAGAATAAAACAGTCTAAATCAAGATACTTAATGACAACTTCTTTTGTTAATCTAAAAACAAACTCAAATATATTCACAGGTAATTGGAGACCCATTAATTTAGAAAAAAAACCATTTAATTTCCCAGAACCAATAATCACTATTAATGAAAACTGTGAAGAAATGAATGGAATATACTCTGATAAATGTATTTGCTTATGGGAAATTGAAAAATTACCTGATTTCTCTTAACTTTAATTAAAAGCAAATAAAAAAAACTAATGCAAATAAAATATAAATTTTACATATGTATAGAAATCTAATTAATACAATTTTTTATGTTTTTCTTTCTCAATTTGTGTTTTCTCAGCAATATGATTTTGAAAAATTAGATAAGTATTTTGATAGCTTAAAAGAGAATAACAGATTTATGGGAACTGTTGCAATATCTAAGGGTAATGAATTAATATATACAAAGTCAGTTGGATTTCTTGATTATGAAAATAATATTTTATTGAATTCAAACTCAAAGTTTAGGATAGGTTCAATTTCAAAAACCTTTACTTCAGTTTTAATTCTTAAATCTGAAGAAGATGGAAAATTAAATTTGGATGATACTATAGAAAATTTTTTTCCTGATCTTCCAAATTCAGAAAAAATTACAATAGAAAATCTGCTGAGTCACAGAAGTGGTATTTTTAATTTCACAAATTCACCTGAATATATGGAATATAGAATACAGCCTAAATCCAGAGAGGAACTGATTAAAATAATCTCAAATTTTGATTCTATTTTTAAACCTGGAAGCAGATCTGAATATAGTAATTCAAACTATGTATTATTAACTATCATCCTAGAGGAAGTTTATTCTAGAAACTATAGTGAGATATTATCAGAAAAAATTACTAAACCTTATGAATTAAATCACACTTATTATGGAGATAAGATAGATATAAATAATAATGAAGCAAAATCTTATATGTATGCTGGAGAGTGGATAGAACAAGAAGAAACTGATGCCTCAGTCCCCTTAGGAGCTGGTGGAATTGTCTCTAATCCAAGCGATCTTACAAAATTTAGTGACTTATTGTTTACTGGTAAAATTTTAAAAGATCAAAGTCTTGAGAAAATGAAAAAAATTAATGGTCAATATGGTCTTGGAATATTTACAATACCGTTTTATAAAAAAACTGCATTTGGCCATACTGGTGGGATCGATGGTTTTAGTTCTATTTTTGCAAATTTTACTGAAGATGGCATTTCTTATTCACTTAATTCAAATGGAACAAATTTTAATAATAATGATATTTCAATTGCAGTATTAAGTGCAATTTTTGATAAACCTTATGAAATTCCAACTTTCTCTAATTATGAAATTTATCCTGAAGACTTGGATAAACTAATAGGAACATATAGTTCCAAAACAATTCCACTAATAATTGAGGTCACAAGGGAAGATAATACTTTACTAATTCAAGGAACAGGTCAACCAAAAATTTCTCTTGAGGCTGTTGAAAGAAATATTTTTAAATCAAATATTGTCGGAGCTGAATTTGAATTTAAGCCTGAGGAAAATTCATTTATTCTAAGACAGAATGGTGCAATAATTAAATTTGTTAAGAGTAACTAGTTAAATTACAATAAACTCTCCTTGCATTAATTGATAATGTCCTGGGAATGTACATATAAAAATATATTTTCCTGGTTCCGGTGCATCAAAGACTATTGTATCACTTTCTCCTCCACCTAACATTTTTGTTGTAACAATAATTTCATCACCTTCAGGGATATACTCATTATCCCTAGCTTGAATAGCTCTTTGAGCAAAATCATCAACATCAACACCTTTTTTTAGTAAGACAAAGTTATGTCCCATAAAATCCTTTCCGATTTTTCCTACATGATTTAAAGTAAGTGTAATTTTTTCACCATAATTAACTTTTATTACTTTTTTGTCAAAGAGCATTGCATCATTAGAATTTAAAATAACTGTATTCTGGATATCATTATTTTGAATAACTTCAGATGAATTTTCTTGAACACGTTCATATTGAAATTTTTCTTTTTTTGGTTTCTGGTTACATCCGACAAGAACAATTACAATAATTAAATAAAAGTTTATAGGTTTCATATTCATGATTAGTTTAAACAAATTTATCACACAAAACTATTAAAACATAATTATTTAACTTTATCTTTAAGACATAATTAAAATTAATATTATGAAAAAACTTATACTAATACTAGCCCTACTTA
>SGZK01000020.1:0-10308 GCA_004214195.1 Flavobacteriales bacterium
AAGTATTCCAATTATCTTATTGCTTGAGAACATTTGATTTTCTTTGTGCAAAAATAAGCATTAGTTTAAAGTAAATAAAGAATCCAAAACATTTTAAATATCTTTGTCATTATGAAAAATTTCATTCTTTTTGGTAAACCAGGTTCAGGAAAGGGAACACAGGCTGAACATTTATGTGAAAAGTATGAACTTTATCATATCTCAACAGGAGATTTATTTAGAAAGAATATATCTCAGAATACCAAGCTTGGACTCCTGGCTAAATCATATATGGATAAAGGAGATCTAGTTCCAGATGAAGTTACTATAAAGATGTTAGAAAACGAGATTAAAGACAACTCAAAATCTAGAGGATTTTTATTTGATGGTTTTCCTAGAACCATTGATCAGGCTGACTCTCTTGATAAATTTCTTCATTCAATTAATATGCAAATTAATGCAACAATAGCATTAGAGCTAGATGAAAAAGAGTTAATTTCTAGAATTATTGATAGAGGTAAAACTAGTAATAGGTCAGATGATCAAGATATTGAAAAAATTAAAAATAGATTTAAAGAATATAATAAGAAAACATCAACTCTTATTAAATATTATAAAGATCAAAACAAATTTTTCCCAGTAAATGGTCATGGTTATGTTGATGAGATTACGAAGAGACTTTTTGATTTAATTGATAGTTTTAACCTGCTATGATTGTAGATAACTTTGTTGATTACGTTAAGATTAATGTTAAATCAGGTTCTGGAGGAAAGGGTTCTACTCACCTAAGAAGAGAAAAATATATACCAAAAGGCGGTCCCGATGGTGGTGATGGCGGAAGAGGAGGTCATATTATTATTAGAGCAAATCCTCAATTATGGACACTTTTTACTTTTAAATTCAAAAAGCATTTTAAGGCTGGAGATGGAGGTGATGGAAGTGGATCAAGAAAGTCAGGTTCAAAAGGTAAAGATGTTATTGTTGAAGTGCCATATGGAACTATTATTAAAGACAGTATCTCAAATGAAGTTATTGAAGAGATAAATAAAGATAATACTGAATTAATTATACTTGAAGGAGGTTTAGGAGGAAGAGGAAACTTTCATTTTAAATCATCAACTAATCAAACTCCTAGATATTCACAAAAAGGGATTTCTGGAAAAGAAATGAATCTTATTATTGAGCTAAAAGTTCTAGCTGATGTTGGTTTAGTTGGTTTTCCAAATGCTGGAAAATCTACACTTCTATCAGTTTTATCTTCAGCAAAACCAAAAATTGCTAATTATGAATTTACTACTTTAAAACCTAATCTAGGTATTGTGTCAATGTCTGACTATAGGTCATTCGTTATGGCTGATATTCCTGGAATTATTGAGGGGGCTTCAGAAGGAAAAGGTTTAGGACACTATTTTCTTAGGCATATAGAAAGAAATTCAATTTTACTTTATGTTATCCCTGTTGACACAAAAGATCTAAAAAAAGAATTTGATATATTAAATAATGAGTTAAAAAAATATAATCCTGAATTAATAGATAAAGATTTTGCTGTTTTTTTTAGTAAATCAGATCTTATGGATCAGGAACTATTATTAGAATTAGAAATTATAATTAAGGACCAGTTTAAAGAAATTCCATATTTTATAGGTTCATCAATAAACATGAATGGTATAAAAAAGCTAAAGGAAGGTTTATGGAAAATATTAAATTAAAAATAAAATTATGGATATTAAAAATGCACAAAAAGAAGTTGATAATTGGATAGCCAAATATGGTATAAGATATTTTAATGAATTAACAAATATGGCTTTATTAACTGAAGAGGTTGGAGAAGTTGCTAGAATTATCTCGAGAGAATATGGTGAACAAAGTTTGAAAAAGGATAAAGAATTAAAGAATTTAGGTGATGAACTTTCAGATGTATTATTTGTTCTTATTTGTTTAGCAAACCAAACAGGTATTGATCTAGAAAAGTCTTTTTATCAGAATTTAAATAATAAAACTAGAAGAGATAATAAAAGGCATCTATCAAATAAAAAATTAAAGAGTTAATGATATATCACCTTTCAACAAAAAGCAATAATATAAAGGGTTCAATAGAGATAGGTGGATCTAAAAGTGAATCTAATAGACTACTTATTCTAAGAGCATATACATATGATTTTAAAATTGAGAATCTTTCTGAATCAGATGATACAAAAACATTAATTAATGCCTTAATTAGCAATGATGAAATTATTGATGTAAATCATGCTGGAACTGCAATGAGATTTCTATTATCATATTTTGTTTCTAAACCAAATTCGGAAGTTATTCTAACAGGATCTGATAGAATGAAGTCAAGACCTATTAGCGTCTTAGTTAATGCTTTAAGAGATTTAGGCGCTAATATAGAATATAATAATAAAGATGGATATCCTCCATTGAAAATTATCGGAAAAAAAATTTTAAAGAATGAGGTATCTCTACCAGCTGATGTTAGCTCTCAGTATGTTTCCTCTTTGATGATGTTAGGATTAATAATAGAAAATGGAATTAAATTAAAGCTAGAGGGTATAATTACTTCTAAACCATACATATTGATGACTAAGGAATTAATTCAAAAAATTGGTTATAATGTTACAGTTGATCAAAATTATATTCAAGTATCAGATATAAATAAATGTTCAGAAAAAACTATTATAGTTGAATCTGATTGGAGTTCAGCTTCCTATTTCTATGGTATTGCAGCCTTTTCTCATGATGCTGAAATTACTTTAAAAAGTTTTAATAAAGATAGTATTCAAGGGGATTCTGTTGTGTCGAAAATATATAAAAAACTTGGAGTTGATACTATATATATGAAAGATTATATAATAATTAAAAAAAATAAAAATGTTGATTTGCCAAAAAAAGTAAAGTTAGATTTATCAGACACTCCAGATCTTGCTCAGACAATTGCAGTAAGTTGTTTAGGTCTTGGAATAGAATGTGAGCTTACTGGATTACATACATTGAAAATAAAGGAAACTGATAGGCTTGAAGCTCTTAAGAAAGAATTTAATAAACTTGGTGCTAATCAAGTAAAGACTTTTAATAATTCAATATATTTTAAAGGAGATCAACAATTAAGTAAAAATATTAAGATAAGCACTTATCAAGATCATAGAATGGCTTTATCATTTGCAACTTTAGCTGTTATTATTGACATTTCAATTGAATCTCCTAATGTTGTTTCAAAATCTTTTCCAAGTTTTTGGCAAAAGTTAAAGGAACTTGGTTTTAAAATAAATTAACTTTTACTTGACATTCCCTATTTCATGAGGTTATATTTGCGATCTTAAAATATGCTTTATGAAATTATCACACTTTGATTATAAATTACCAAAGACAAGACTAGCTAAACATCCAGCATCAGAAAGAGATGAGTGTAAGCTAATGCTAATAGATAGATCTGATCAGTCAATAAAACATTTAATCTTTAAGGATATAGTTGATTTTTTTGAAGAAGGGGATGTTATGGTCCTTAATAATACTAAAGTTTTTCCTGCAAGACTATTTGGAAATAAGGAAAAAACAGGGGCAAGAATTGAAGTGTTTCTTTTGAGGGAGTTGAATGATGAGCAGAGACTATGGGATGTGCTGGTAGATCCTGCAAGAAAAATAAGAATAGGTAACAAGTTATATTTTGGAGAAGATGAAAGTTTAGTTGCGGAAGTGATTGATAACACAACATCGAGAGGAAGAACTTTAAGATTTCTTTATGATGGTCCATATGATGAATTCAGGGCTAAATTAGATGAACTTGGAGAAACACCACTTCCAAAGTATATTGATAGACCAGTTGAAAAAGAAGATAAAAATAGATTTCAAACAATTTATGCAAAACATGAAGGAGCTGTAGCTGCTCCAACTGCTGGACTTCATTTTTCAAAACATCTTTTGAAAAAACTTGAAATTAATGGAGTTCATTTACCAGAGATCACTCTTCATATTGGACTTGGAACGTTTAGTCCAGTTGATGTTGAGGATCTTTCAAAGCATAAAATGGATTCAGAAGAATTAATAATTTCTAAGGATACGGCAAACACTATTAATAATGCCTTGAAAAATAAAAAAAGAATTTGTGCTGTTGGAACTACTGTTATGAGAGGTCTTGAAAGTTCAGTTTCATCTATTGGAACTTTAAATGATTATGATGGATGGACACATAAATTTATTTACCCGCCTTATGATTTCTCATTAGCAAATTCAATGATAACAAATTTTCACATGCCAAAATCAACCTTATTAATGATGGTTTCAGCATTTGGAGGTGTTGACATAATTATGAAAGCTTATAAAGAAGCAATAAAGAAAAAATATAACTTTTTTTCATATGGTGACGCAATGATGATAATCTAAAAATAAATGTTTTGAAGATTATAGAGAAAATTAAAGAACCAATTGCAAAAGAATTTGAAATTTTTGAAAGTGAGTTTATAAAATCGGTTAACTCAGGTATCCTCGTTCTAAATGTCATATTAAAATTTATGATAAATAGAAAAGGTAAACAGGTTAGGCCAATATTAGTTCTTTTATTTGCTAAGATGTATTCCAGTGAGAATTTGACTGAAAAATCATACCGGAGCGCTATTATTTCAGAATTAATCCACTCAGCAACTTTAATTCATGATGATATAATAGATGACAGCTCATTAAGAAGAGGTTTTTTATCTATAAATGCACTATGGAATAATAAAATTTCTGTTTTAGTTGGTGATTATCTTCTTTCCAAATCTTTATTATTATGTATTGACAATGAAGATTTTGATTTGTTAAAAATAATTTCTACAGCAGTTAAAGAAATGAGTGAAGGAGAATTACTTCAAATTCAAAAATCAAGAAATATTAATATTACAGAAGATGAGTATTTTGAATTGACCTTAAAAAAAACTGCATCTCTTTTTTCAGCATGTTGTAAACTAGGCTTGGCTTCAACTGGTTTAAAAAATCTTAATAATGTTGAGGAATTTGGTCAGAATTTAGGCTTAATATTTCAGATTAAAGATGACCTTTTCGATTATAGTTATAAGAGAATAGGTAAGCCAACAGCAATAGATATAAAAAATCAAAAAATCACATTACCTCTAATTTATACATTAAATAAAGTTAACACTTCAGATAAAAAAATTATTATAGAATCTTACAAAAACAAAAGAAAATTAAATAAGAATAAAAACAAAATATACTCAATTATAGAACAAAATGGAGGTTTTAAATATGCTTTTGACAAAATGTTAGATTTAAAAGAAAAAAATTTATTAATTATTAATAATTTCCCAAAGAATGAGTCTAGAGAATCACTAAAGTTAATGTTAGAATATTTGATAAATAGAAAATTTTAATTTACTATATTGAAATAAAAATTAGTAAACTTGATAAGTAAAGAAACAATTGATAAGGTTTTTGAATTAGCTAGAGTCGAAGAAGTTATAGCAGATTTTGTTGTTCTGAAAAAATCTGGAGCAAACTATAAGGGGTTAAGCCCTTTTACTAATGAGAAAACACCTAGTTTTATTGTTTCTCCTGCCAAACAAATATGGAAAGATTTTAGTAGTGGAAAGGGTGGTAATGTAATTGCTTTTCTTATGGAGCATGAACATTTCAATTATCCTGAATCGATAAAGTATATAGCGAATAAATATAATATAGAAATTGTAGAAACGAATAATTTTCCTGAAAATATTGAAAAGAAGAATGAAAGAGAAAGCCTTTTCATAATCAATAAATTTGCTGTCTCATCTTTTAAGGAAAATCTAAATAAAGAAGTTTCAGATTCATTAGAATATCTAATAAATAGAGGTCTTTCAAAGAAAATTATAGATGACTTTGATTTAGGCTTTTGTTTGCCTAAGAGATCTTCGTTTTATGAATCAGCTAAAACAAAGGGATTTAAAGATTCTTATCTAGAAAAAACGGGTTTAATTATTTTTAATGAGGAGAAAGTAATAGATAGGTTTAGAGACAGGATTATATTTCCGATAAAGAGTTTGTCTGGAAGAGTATTAGGATTTGGAGGTAGAACAACTATATCTTCAAAAAAAACTGCAAAATATATTAATTCTCCAGAAAGTGAAATTTATAATAAAAGTAAAATTTTATATGGAATTTATGAATCAAGACAATCTATTGTTAAAGATGATCTATGTATTTTAGTAGAAGGGTATATGGATGTTTTGCAATTTCATGAAAATGGAATCAAAAACGTTTTAGCCTCATCAGGAACATCATTAACTGAAGATCAGATAACACTTATATCACGATTGACATCTAACATTGTTCTTTTATTTGATGGAGATACTGCAGGAGTTAATGCTGCGCTGAGAAGTACAGATATGATTTTGGAGAAAGGGTTAAATGTTAAAATATGCTCATTTCCTGAAGGTGAAGATCCTGACAGTTATGTGAAGGATAATAAAAAAGACAAAACTCTTGATTTTATTAATAATAATTCAAAAGACTTTATTGAATTCAAACTTTCATTCTACAATGAGGATTTAAAAGATGAAGATAAAAAAATTGATGTTATAAAAAGTGTAATAAAGTCAATTTCAAAGATTCCAGATAGGTTAAAGCAGGAAGTATATATAAAAAAATGTTCTCAAATTATTGACATTGATGAAAGTACACTTTTTAACTCATTAAGTAGTACAGAAAAAAATAATAGTAGGTTAACTAGGAATAAAAGGATTAGTAAAAACAATGATCTCTCAATTGTTAAAAAGAAAAAAAATATTAAGCCCAACAATTATTTTTATGAGCTAGAAAAGCAAATAATTACAATACTTTTGAAATATGGGGATAATGAAATAACGTATGAAGATGTTATCCTATCACATTCTGAAAATGGAGATATTAAGGAGGAGAAAAAAAATATTAAATCAAAAGTTTTTGAAAAAATATTTCTAGATCTCCAACAAGATGAAATTGAGTTTGCTCATCCACCTTTTCAAAAAATATATAAAAAATTAATAGAATTATATAATAACCAAAACAAATTTGTTTTTGAAAAATTTGTAAATGAATTAGATAGTGATTTGAGTAAAATTGCATCAGACATATTAATTTTTGACGAAAAATATTCTCTTCATGATTGGGAAAAAAGAAATATTTATGTCAAAAAAATTGGAAGTGAATTAAGTCAGCTTGTCAATGAGACATTATTGAATATGAGAAGATATTTAATCGATGAAAGAATTAAAAAACTTCAAAAGATTAATATAGATAAAAACAAAGATGAGCTTTTACAGGAGGTGATGAGGTATTCTAGGTTAAAAAAAGTATTGTCATCAAAACTTAATAGGGTAGTTTAAGATAATTATTCCCCATCATAAATAGTTCAACTTTTGATTTTACTTCTAATTTTTTCATTATTCTAACTTGATATGTATTAACTGTTTTTTGATTTATCTTAAGTTTTTTAGATATATCAATATTTCTCTTTCCATTAATAAATAGTTTTAATACTTGAACCTCTCTTTTTGACAGACTGTCCATTTTGATTTTATTATAATCCTCATTAAAATTATTCTTAAGTCTTGTAAAACTATTAGTTTCAAAAAAGTTAAAGTTTTTATGAGCTATTTTTTCAAGAGTTTCTCTGATTTCTCTTTTTTTAGATTTTTTTGATAAGTATCCAATTGCTCCACTTTTTAATATTTTAATTGCATGAATCTTCTCAGACTTATTAGTAAAAATTAGAACTGGAATTTCTCTTTTAACTAATTTAATAGATTTAAGTATGTCAAAAGCATTACCATCAATTAATTCCATTTCAGTAATCACTATATCAATATTGTTTGATTTAATAAATTCTTTAAAATCATATACGCTATCGTAAGATTGAATTAATTTGAATTTAGATGAATCTTTAAATAGAGCTTTAAATCCAGTATGAATTATAGGACTTGTATCAAGAACAATAAGATTTATCTTTTTCAATAGAAATTATTTTAACAATCTAATTTATAAAAATTCTTTAGGAATACTACAAATAGGAATTGGAATCATTTTGTGTTTATTTTTTAAATTCAATCTTGTAAATATTTTTTTTACTTCTTTTTCACGATCGCTTATTCTAGGATTTAGTTCAGTTAAATTTTCATTCATTGCCCATTCTATTTCCTTATAGCTTGCGCCAATTTGGTCTTCATCATTTCTGTTATCATCCCATAATCCATCAGTTGGAGTTGCAGAAAGGATTTCATTTGGAAGGTTTAAATGATCGCTTAAATGATATACTTCAGACTTTAATAGATCAGCAATAGGACTAATGTCAACTCCTCCGTCTCCATATTTTGTGAAAAATCCAATTCCTAAATCTTCCACCTTATTCCCTGTACCGACAACTAAAAGTCTGTTAATTGTTGAGAAATAATATAAGGTTAACATTCTTAATCTTGCCTTTGTGTTTGCAAGGCCAAGATCTTTTAGTTCATTAGATGTATTGGGTATATCATCTAAAAATTTATCAAACATATTTGATAGATCAACTTTATTAGATGTTACATTAGAAAAATTTGACTCTAGCCAATTAATTTGAATAGATGAATTTAATATTTGTTCTTTATTTTGATGAATTGGCATTTCTATACACTGAACAGGGAATCCTGTTTTTGCACATAAGGTTGATGTTAGTGCTGAATCAACTCCACCAGATACTCCAATTACAAAACCATCCATATTTGATTTTTTCAGATAATCTTTTAGCCAGTTAACAATATGATTAGTTACTTTATTAGGGAATTTCATAAAGATTATGTTTAATTTTAAATTTGTATAAAATTACAGCATAATTAAATCAAATGAAAGAAACTAACGTCACAATCAATGTAACTCTTGATGAAAATAATATACCAGAAAAAATTATTTGGTCCGCTCCTGATGGGGGTGTATCGGATTTTCCAGCTAAAGCTATGCTTTTATCACTATGGGATAGCAACAACAAAGAATCTTTAAAAATGGATCTTTGGGTAAAGGATATGCCAGTTGAAGAGATGAAAAATTTTATTTTTCAAACTTTTATGTCAATGAAAAATACACTTCAAAAATCTACAAGTGATCAAAATCTAACAAATTTAGTTGATGATTTTTGCAAGGAATTCAAAAAAATAATCGATATAGATAAAGTTTAGCTTCAATTTAGTTTAAATTTTTTGCTGGAATTATCGATAAATTCTAATATATCCTCTAGGCCATTTTTGTTTTTTGAAGAAGAGATAATAATTTGAGGACTTACTTCCCAAATTTGTTTTATTTCTTTAGAGTATGTTTTAATTTTCTCAACCGTCTCTCTTTTTTTTAATTTGTCACATTTTGTAAAAATTAAAATGAAAGGAACAATAAGTCCATTTAAATATTTCATAAATTCCAAATCAATTTGTTGAGGTTTTAGTCTAATATCTATTAATAATAAAGCAGATAATAATTGTTTTCTCTTTTTAAAATAATTTTCATGAAGATGCTTTATTTTCTCTTTTTCTTTTTTAGAAACTTTTGTAAATCCATATCCTGGAAGGTCAACAATAAAAAATGAATTATTTATTATAAAATGATTTATCAATAAAGTTTTACCTGGTTTTGATGAAGTTTTTGCTATGGATTTATTATTGCATAGCGCATTAATTAGAGAGGATTTTCCAACATTTGATCTGCCAATAAAAGCAAACTCTGGTATTTTATTATTTGGGCATTCTGAAACTTTAGCACTGCTAGTAAAAAATTCAGAAGAATGAATCTTCATATTAATAATATCTTATAGTTTATTTTTCTTTAACCACTTAAACATAACTTCATTGAACTCATTAGGGAGCTCCATCATAGGGGCGTGTCCACATTTGTCAATCCAAAACAGTTCAGAGTTAGGGAGTAAAGAATCAAAATCTTCAGCAACTTTAGGCGGAGTAACTGAATCTTGCTTTCCCCATATGATTGCAGTTTTATTTTTCATTTTTGGAAGATCTTCTGACATATTATGTCTTATAGCACTTTTAGCTAAAGCAAGTATTTTGATTACTTTTCCTCTATTGTTAAGAGTTTCAAACATCTCATCAACTAACTCTTTAGTGGCTATGGCTGGATCATAAAATACTTCTTCTGTTTTTGATTTTATGTATTCGTAGTTGCTTCTTTTTGGATAACCATCACCAATCATTGATCTCTCATAAAGACCTGAACTCCCTGTAATCACTAGCCCTTTAACTAATTCTGGGTAATCTCTGGTAAATAATAGTGCTACATGTCCACCAAGTGAGTTTCCAACTAAAATAATATCACTGAGTTTCTTGAATTTGACAAAATCAAATACATATT
>SGZK01000021.1:0-9868 GCA_004214195.1 Flavobacteriales bacterium
CTCTTATCATAGGACAAAATTCCAAGATCCTTAACAAAGATTTCATTATTTTTCATAAATATTTCAAATATAGAAATTTAGACTTCAATCATAATCCTAATAAACTTATCTTTGTAAAAAAAATATTTTGAAACTTTCAGAACAGGAAAAAATTAGAAGGGAAAAGTTAGACGAATTGCTCAAACTTGGAGTAAATCCTTATCCAGCTAATTTATATCCTGTTGATCATCTATCAGAAGAAATTAAAACTAAATTTTCTGAAAAGAAAAAAGTTGTCATAGCTGGAAGAATAATGTCTAGAAGAATCCAAGGAAACGCATCATTTGCTGAAATTCTTGATAGTAAAGGTAAAATTCAAGTTTATTTTAACAGAGATGAGATATGTAAGGGTGAAAACAAAGAAAAATATAACATTATATATAAAAAGCTTCTTGATATTGGAGATATAATTGGAATTGAAGGAGAGCTTTTTACTACAAAAGTAGGCGAGAAAACTGTTTTAGTTAAAGATTTTACCTTATTAAATAAATCCCTTCGTCCTTTACCTCTTCCTAAAGAAGATGGAGATGGAAATACATATGATGAATTTAATGATACCGAGCAAAGGTACAGACAGAGATATGTTGACTTGATTGTAAATCCTCATGTAAAAGAAACATTTATTAAAAGAACTAAAATTATTAACCTTATAAGAGATTTTCTAAATAATAAAGGATATCTCGAAGTTGAAACACCAATTTTACAAACAATTCCTGGTGGAGCTAATGCAAGACCTTTTATAACTCATCATAACACTTTAGACATCCCTCTTTATCTTAGAATTGCTGATGAGCTTTTCCTAAAAAGATTAATTGTCGGTGGTTTTGATGCAGTTTATGAGTTTTCTAGAGATTTCAGAAATGAGGGTATGGATAAAAATCATAACCCTGAATTTACAATGCTTGAACTTTATGTTGCTTATAAAGATTATTTCTGGATGATGAAGCTAACGGAGTCACTTCTTGAAAAGGTATGTATAGAATTAAATGGTGATACATCAATTAATTTTGACTCAAAAAAGATTAGTTTTAAAACACCTTTTAAACGAATTTCAATATATGACGCCATTAAAAAATATACTGGTTATGATATTTCAAATATGCAAGAAGATGAACTTAGAGATATCTGTAAAAAGATGGATATTGGGATAACTGACCAAATGGGTGAAGGTAAACTAATTGATGCAATATTTGGAAACAAATGTGAAAAAAAGATGATTAATCCAACATTTATTACTGATTATCCCAAATCTATGAGCCCTTTAACTAAAGAGCATAGAGACAACTCAAATTTAACAGAAAGATTTGAGTTAATAATCAATGGTATGGAGATAGCAAATGCATATTCTGAATTAAATGATCCTATTGATCAATTAAATAGGTTTGAAGAACAACTTAAACTGAGTGAAAAAGGAGATGAAGAAGCAATGTCTATTGATAAAGATTTTGTAAGATCTCTTGAATATGGAATGCCTCCAACCTCTGGAATTGGTATTGGAATTGATAGATTAATTATGCTTATGACTAACAATACATCTATACAAGAAGTGTTATTCTTCCCTCAGATGAAACCTGATAATACTAGTATTGATCTTTCTGAAGAATCTTCTAAAATTCTAAATGTTATAAAAAACAATAATGAATTAAACATAGATGATCTAAAAAGCAAATTTGATTTCTCTAATAGAAAATGGGATAAATTCCTTAAGGAACTTAGAGAAAAAGATTTAATTACAATTTTTAAAAGTAAAGAAAATCAAATATTAGTCAAGCTGACTTAAACTAAACCTTTCAATAAGGCTAATTAACTTTATTGAATACTCTGGATCTGTTGCATATCCTGCTTTTTTTAATCCCTCTGCCCAAGCTTTATAGTCTTTCTTATTTATATCAAATAGAAATCTATACCTATCTCTATTAACTAAAAAAAGAGAATGATCTTTATATGATTTTACAGGATTCCTATATGATCTAAAACACTCATTCTCTTCATCATCATCATGATAAATTTTTTTGCCTTTCCAATCTTTATGACATTTTATTCCAAAATGGTTGTTTGCTTTTTTTGCTAAAGTTGCTTCTCCATAACCAGATTCAAGTATTCCTTGCGCCATTGTAATACTTGCAGGAATTTTATAAACTTTCATCTGTTTTTTTGCTATTGGTGCATATAACTTAATATATCTCTCAATTTTTTGATCAATAGTAATGCTAGTATTTGATTGATTAATCCTATTTATAGTTCCACAAGAAAATGTGATAAGTGATATCAATATTAAAGAGAAAAATTTTATAAATTTGTTTACATCCATTAAAAACTAAGTTATGTTTAAATTAAATAAACTAAAAATATTTTTCTTCACAATATTCCTTTTATTACAATCTTGTGGGATTTATGTTCAATCAGATTATGATAGAGATGTTGATTTTTCGGAATACAATACTTTTGCATTTTATAAACCTGATATTGATAAAGTCAAAATTTCAGATTTAGATAAAAAAAGAATGCTTAAGTATATTGATTTAAGCCTTAAAGAAAAGGGTTTAACAAGATCTGATAATCCTGATATTATTGTAACTATAGAGACTCTATCTAGAGAAAGAGTATATCTTAGAAATAATTTAGCTTATGGCTATTATCCTCAGGTACTTTGGGGATATTATAATCATCCATCGAGCAGTTTAGTTACTTCAAATACCCAAGGAACTCTCTTTATCAATATAATAGACACTAAAAATAATCAGTTAGTCTGGCAAGGAAGAGGAGTTGGAATTATAAATGAATTTAGGGAAGATAGAGATGAAATGATTAGTAATTTTGTGAATAAAATTTTTGAAGAATACCCTCCTAAATCTGACTAATTATTTTGTATCGATACAAAATAATGCAGCCTTAGCAGCAAAAATTGCGATACATTATGATAATTGAAAATACAATAAAAGACCTATCTAGCATTCTCTATGTAGTTAATGATGCTGCAATAAAGTATAGGGGCGTTATTCCAGATGATTGCTGGCATGAACCATACATGCTAGAGAAAGAGTTGGTCAATGAATTTGATAATGGTGTTCGCATGTTTGGGTATAACAAAAATAATAAATTAGTGGGTGTAATGGGGATTCAGCAATTAAAAGATGTTACTCTCATAAGACATGCATATACATTGACTAATTATCAAGAAATGGGTATTGGAAAATCATTGTTACAACACTTATTTAAACTCAACAAAAGCTCATATTTACTTGTTGGCACATGGCAGAATGCCACTTGGGCAATCCAGTTTTATGAGAAGTTTGGCTTTATTCGTCATAGCAAGAAGCAAACTACTCAATTACTTAAAAAATATTGGGAAATTTCATCAAAACAAATTGAAAATTCTGTAGTATTAGAGAAATATCCTCCTAAATCTGACTAATTATTTTTTCAGATTGAGATAGTACAGATTTGATGCCATTAATATTTTTTCCACCTGCAGTTGCAAAAAAAGATTGCCCTCCTCCGCTACCATCAATTAATTGAGAAAGTTCTTTAACAATTTCTGATGCATCCAATTCTTTTTCTTCTACTATATCTTTTGATATAAAACAAGAAATAAATACCTTTTCATTAGTCTTAGAAAGAATAATCATAAATAGTTTGTCAATTTGATCAGACACCATAAAACATAAATCTTTAATCGATTTTAAATCTAAATCTAATTCACTTAAAAATATATTAACTCCGTTAACTACACGAATATTTTCAATTATATCCTCTTTCATTGATTTAACCTTAATTTTATTAAGTGATTCAATCTCTTTTTTAAGAAGTTTATTTGCTTCATCAATTGCCGCCTTTTCTTTAAAAGCTTTTTGCTTAAGATTTTCAGATAACACCTTTTTAGCAGAACTTGTAGCTATAATTCTTCTTATTCCAAATGCTTGTGAACCCTCAGAAATAATTTTGAAGCCCCAAATATCTTTTGTGTTTTTTACATGTGTTCCACCACATAATTCATAAGAATCATTAAATTTTATAGTCCTAACCTTTTCTCCGTATTTTTCTGAGAAAAGTCCAACCGCACCTTTCTTTATAACTTCTTTGTAATCTGCAAATCTATCTTCTACAAGATCTATACTTTCATTAATTAGATTATTAACATAATCTTCAACTTTATTAATTTCCTCAGTAGATAATTTTGATTGATGAGAGAAATCAAATCTAAATGATTCTTCTGATATCATCGACCCCCTCTGTTCAACATGATTACCTAGTATGATTTTCAGCGCTAGATTTAAAAGATGTGTTGCAGTATGATTTGATTCAATTTGAAATCTCCTTTCTTTATCTATAACACCCTTAAAGGTAGAATCTGTATTATTTGGCATTGTATCAGTTACATGGATTATATCATCATTATCCTTGATTGTATCTATTATTTTAAAAATATTTTTTGATTTAGACTCAATAAATCCAGTATCTCCTATTTGACCTCCTGATTCACCATAAAACGGTGTGTTATCAAAAACTAAATGAAAATTTATTGCATTTTTTGTTTCTACTTCTCTATATTTTATTAGGTTCATATTGCTTTCTAATTTATCGTATCCAACAAATTGAGACTTCTTATTTTCATCTATAATTATCCATTTATGATACACTAATTTAGTTTTGGATTTAGATCTTTCTTTTTGTTTTTTCATATTTACATCAAATCCTTTAACATCAACCTTAATTCCACTCTCAGCAGCAATTAAAGAGGTTAAGTCAATGGGGAAACCATAGGTGTCATATAATTTAAACGCATCTTGTCCCTCAATGATTTTATTTTTTGAACCTTTGATTAATTTATTAAGCAATAAAATTCCCTGATCTAAAGTTTTTAAAAAAGCTAATTCTTCATCTTTAATCACTGATTCAATTGTTCCACCTTCATCCTTAATATTTGGATACTCATCTTGTAAATCTTTTGAAATTTTTGATACTAGTTTATGTATAAATGGAGAGTTAATATCTAAATAGGTATATCCAAACCTGATAGCTCTTCTTAAGATTCGTCTAATAACGTAACCTGATCCAATATTGCTTGGATGTTGCCCATCAGCAATTGATATAATAACAGCTCTAGTATGATCTGAAATAACTCTAAAAGCCTTATCAATCTTATTGTTTTCTAAATATTTAAACCCTGAGATTTTTTCAATCTCAGATATTAATGATTCAAATACATCTGTATCATATGTGGATCTCTTATTTTGAAGAACCATGCAAAGTCTTTCAAGACCCATTCCAGTATCCACATAGTTTTTACTAAGCTTTTTAAGTGAACCATCATTTAAACGATTATATTGGATAAAAACAAGATTCCATATTTCAATTATATGTGGATGATCTTTATTTATTAATTTCCTAGCATTTATTTTATCTTTTTCTTCTTGTGACCTAATGTCAATATGAATTTCAGAACATGGTCCACATGGTCCATAATCTCCCATCTCCCAGAAATTGTCTTTTTTATCGCAATAGATTATTTTTTCTTCTGGAAAAATTTTCTTCCAATAATTATATGTTTCCTCATCTGCTGGAATATTATCATCTTTTGACCCCTTAAAAACAGTAACATACAGGTCCTCTTTATTAATTTTATATTGATCAGTCAACAATTCAATTGACCAATCAATAATTTCTTCTTTAAAATAATCTCCAAAACTCCAATTTCCGAGCATCTCAAAAAAAGTATGATGATATGCATCTATACCAACCTCTTCAAGGTCATTATGTTTACCAGAAACTCTAAGACACTTTTGTGAATTAACAATTCTTAAATCATTAGGATCTTCAGTACCTAAAAAGATATTTTTAAACTGATTCATCCCAGCATTTGTAAACATAAGATCATTATCATAATTATTTAATATAGATTCTGATGAAATTTTTATATGGCCTTTAGACTTAAAGAATTCGATAAATTTTTTTCGAACTTGAGATGATTTCATTTTTTTTATATTTGTATATTCAAACTGGTAGAATCTAGTAGAAAATTACAACAAATTGGCCTATGTCCAAAACTAAATATTATTTTGATAAAGATAACCTGGAGTTTATTCCAATTAAAAGGACTAACCTTAATAAATCATATAATCTATTATTATTCTTAATAAGTTCAATAATTTTTGGGGGATTTATAACTGTATTGCTATTAAATACTGAATTTATTGACACTCCTCAGGAACTAGTACAATCTAGAGAAATTAAAAATTATGAACTTCAACTTAAAGTTCTAAACAAAAAGCTAGAACAAGTTGAATCGACATTAGCCAATATTGAAAAAAGAGACAATAATCTTTATAGAGTTTATTTTGAAGCAAGTCCAATTCCTGAAGCTCAAAGAAAAATGGGATTTGGAGGTATAAATAGATATGATTATTTAAATGGGTATGAAAATTCTGATCTAATTATTGGTACAACAGAAAGAATAGATATTCTTACAAAAGAACTTGTAATTCAATCTAAATCACTAGATGAGATTGAACTTCTTGCAAAAAACAAAGAATCTCTTCTTTCATCAGTTCCTACTATTCAACCAATTAGTAACTCCGATTTAAAAAGAATGGCTTCTGGATTTGGATGGAGAACAGACCCTTTTACAAAAAAAAGAAAAAGACACTGGGGTATGGACTTTTCAGCAGAAAGAGGATCACCAATTTATGCAACTGGTGATGGTAAAATTTCTAGAGCTGATAATATGGCGGCAGGTTTTGGGAATCATGTAAGAATTGATCATGGTTTTGGTTACGTTAGTATATATGCGCATATGGATAAAATTTCTGTGAGAAAAGGAAATAGGGTAAAAAGAGGTGATATTATAGGGTATGTAGGAAGTTCTGGGCGTTCAGTAGCACCTCACCTGCATTACGAAATAACGAAAGATGGGAAAAAAATTAACCCTATTAATTTCTATTATGGGAATCTTTCACCTGGAGAATTTGAAACTCTTATAACCCAAGCTTCGCAAGAGAATCAGTCTCTTGACTAGTTCTATGTATTTTGAATTACCTGACAAAAAATATTTTAGTATAAGTGAAGTCTCTAAACTTTTCAGTGTAAATAATTCTCTAATTAGATTCTGGGTAAAAGAGTTTGATCAGTTAAATCCAAAAGTTAAGCCTTCTGGAATTAGAAAATTTACAAAAGATGATATTGAATATATTTCTACTATATACAGTTTACTTAAAGAAGAGAGACTAACTATTCAGGGAGCAAAAAAAAGGCTTAAATCAAAGAATAAAATAAATTCAAATAATTTATCCATTATAAAAAAGCTTGAAAAAATTAAATTTGAGTTAAAAAATTTGAAATCAAATATCTAATCATTTTTTTCTGAAAAAAATATCTATTGGGACACCCTTTAAATCATATTGCTTTCTAAGCTGGTTCTCCAAGAATCTCTTGTAAGGATCTTTTATGTATTGTGGTAAATTACAATAAAACACAAATTGAGGGTAAGGTGTTGGTAGCTGTCTAGAAAATTTGATTTTTATATACTTGCCTTTGTTACTTGGGGGAGGGGTTTTTTCTATTATTGGTAATATATAGTCATTAAGTTTTTTTGTAGGGATTTTTTGCTTTCTCTTTTCATATACTTCCATTGCAATTTTAATAGCATCAAAAATTCTTTGTTTTTGGGTTGATGAAATAAAAACAATAGGAATATCTATAAATGGTGACGTTTTTTCATGTATTTTATCTTCTATAAAGCTAGTGGTATTTTGATCTTTTTCAACCAAGTCCCATTTATTCGAAAGAATTACAATTCCTTTCTTATTTTTTGAGGCTAACCAAAATATATTTTGATCCTGTGAATCAAATCCTCTTTTAGAATCATAAATTAAAATAGAAACATCAGAATTTTCAATAGCCCTAATGGATCTAAGAATAGAATAGAATTCAACATTTTCACTTATTTTAGTCTTCTTTCTTATTCCTGCAGTATCAATTAAATCAAATTCAAAACCAAATTGGTTATATCTAGTATATAAGCTATCTCTTGTTGTACCTGCAACATCTGTAACAATAAACCTATCTTCTCCAATCAAAGCATTTATAAATGAAGACTTTCCAGCATTTGGTCTTCCGACTACAGAAAATTTAGGAACAGGGCTTTCTATAGAATCATTCTCAGGTAAAAGTTTAACTAAGGAATCTAATACTTCCCCTGAACCTTGACCATTTATTGATGAAATACAAAAGAGATTATCAAATCCTAAAGAATAAAATTCATTTGAACTTTTAATTAGCTTTGAATTATCAACCTTATTTACTAAAACAAAAACTGGTTTTGAAGTTTTGTGTAAAAGCTTGGCTATTGTCTCATCCATTCCATTTACACCATCCTTAACATCAACAATAAATAGAATTACATCAGACTCTTCAATTGCTAGAATAACTTGCTTATCAATCTCTTTTTGAAAAACATCATCTCCTAACTTAAGGTATCCACCCGTATCTATTACAGTAAATTCTTTTCCATTCCAATCTGACTTTCCATAATGTCTGTCTCTAGTAACACCACTTACTTCATCAACAATAGCATCTTTTTTTTGAATAAGACGATTAAATAATGTTGATTTCCCAACATTAGGTCTTCCTACTATAGCAACAATTCCACCCATATAAAAAATATTTTCTATAAATTATATCCAAACCTTTTTAGAGATAACTTATCATTTCTCCAATTCTTTTTAACCTTTATAAAAACCTCAAGAAAAATCTTTTTATTGAAGAACTTTTCTAAATTTTTTCTAGCATTTGTAGCAACCTTCTTTAAAGCATATCCCTTATGTCCTATCAATATATTTTTTTGGGAGTCTCTTTCAGTAAATATAATAGCCCTTATTTTTATTATTTTGTTTGTTTCCTTAAACTCTTCTGTAACAACTTCAACTGAATATGGAATTTCTTTATCATAATTGAGCAGTATTTGCTCTCGTAAAGATTCATTAACAAAAAATCTTTCAGATTTATCAGTAAATTGGTCTTTAGGGAAAAAGGGCGGTGATTCAGGAATACTTTCAATGAAAATTTCTTTTAATTCATTAATAAAAAAGCCCTCCTTCGCAGATATTGGATATATTTTAATGTCTGGAAAAATATTCTCCCAATAGTTTATAGAACTTTCTAATTTCTCTTGATTAAAAAGATCAATTTTGTTAAGTAAAACCAACTTAGGGACTTGCAGTTTGTTTATTTTCTTAATTAATGAATCATTTTTAAAATCCTTCCCTCCTACTTCATCAATAAAAACTAAAACATCAGAATCAATTAAAGTCTCATTTATAAACTTCATCATAGCTTCTTGCAGTTGATAATTTGGATCCAATATACCAGGAGTGTCTGATATAACTATCTGATAGTCATCACCATTTATTATTCCTCTTATTCTATGTCTGGTTGTTTGTGCCTTGGAGGTAATAATAGAAAGCTTATCCTCCATTAAAGCATTTATTAATGTTGACTTCCCAACATTAGGTCTCCCAATAATTGATACAAACCCAGATTTATGTATTTTCTTACTCATTTTTCGCAAAGATAGTTACTAAAATTTAATGGTTTGCCTATAGTTGCTAAAGTTTATATATTTGCAATCTATATCGCGAGGTGGAGAAGCGGTATCTCGTTGGGCTCATAACCCAAAGGTCGCAGGTTCGAGTCCTGCCCTCGCTACTATCAAAGCCCACTATATATAGTGGGTTTTATCTTTTATAATAACTTGAAACTGTACCATCCCAGTCAGGATCTGCAGAACCAATCCATAGTTTTTTTAATGAATCTAGAGCTACAGCATGAACTC
>SGZK01000022.1:0-9647 GCA_004214195.1 Flavobacteriales bacterium
TTCCTTTGCTTTATCTATATCAATTTTATTTGTTATCGATTTTCTAACTGGATTTCCTGTATATAATAACTTTTCTGTAGGAAAAAACCTATCCATATTATTATACGCGACAGATATATATTTTACATGTTTTGAGAGATATTTATTAGCAATACCAGGTAATGAGTTTTGCTCTTGAATTAATGTTGGAATTCTAAAAAAAGTTGAAACATATACTATAGGAAAACTTGCATAACCTCCTGTTCCAATTACAAAGTCAGGTTTATTAAATATTAAAATAAATATAGCCTGTAAAAAGCTTATAATAAGCTTAAATGGAAGAAATAGATTAGTAAAGGAAAATATTTTTCTTTTTAATCCACTAATAAATAGACCTTTAATTTTGTAACCATATTTTGGAATAGTTTTCATCTCCATTCTACCTATAGATCCAACAAAAGTTATATCCGATTTTGGAAAAACTTCTAATAGTCTTTCTGCTATAGAAATAGCAGGGTATATATGTCCCCCAGTTCCACCTCCAGAAAGAATAAATTTATATTGTTTCATTAGGCTTTTTTATTTTTAATTGATGAACTAACACTCAAAATCATTCCCAAACAAATACAGGTAATCCATGCAGCAGAACCACCACTACTAACTAATGGTAAGTTTTGACCAGTTACAGGAATAACTTGAGTAGAAACAGAAATATTTGTAAATGCTTGGATTATTATATATAATCCAAGAGTTATAACGAGTATTTGACCAAATTTATTATCAACCTTATGAACAATGACTAATACCCTAAATAACATTAATATGTATAGAATAATCAGTAGACCTCCAACAATGACACCGAATTCTTCAACGATAATTGCAAATATAAAATCTGAAGAACTCTGAGGTAGATGATATTTCATTACACTTTTTCCAACACCTACACCAAATAAACCTCCATTAATTATTGCTGCTTTTGCTCTTTCAATCTGATAATTTGCGTTAATATTTTCAGCAGATTTAAAGTTATCGATTCTACTAACCCAGGTATCAACTCTATTAGGGAATTTATCTGGATATTCTTTTACTATAGTTAAAAAGAACATAAAGAATACAACTAAAAAAGTAACAATTTTAAATAAATGCCTAAAAGGATATCCTGAAACAAATAATGTCAAAATTATTGATAGAAAAAGAAGAGCAGCTGTAGAAAAATTTGAAGGAAGAATTAAAAAAGTATAAATAAAAATTGGTGCCCATAAAGGAACAACTGTTTTAGAAAACTCTATCTTTTTTAAATCATATTTGGCAAGATAATGAGCTACGTATGTTAATAAAATAATGCTTGCTAGAGATGAAGATTGAAAACTTACACCAATTATTGGAATATTTATCCACCTACTTGCATTTGCTCCTGAAATCATAGTTCCTTGCGAAGCTGTATAAATAAGCAAGAAGAGTCCTATAGGAAGAAATAAAATTGAAATCCATCTGTAATTTTTAAATGGAATTTTCTGTATCGTTATCATTAAAATAAATCCAAACAATAGTATTATAAAATGTTTTGTCAGATAAACTAGAGGGCTTGAACCACCTATACCATAGGATAAATTAGAACTTGCACTAAAAACAGGTAGAAAGGAAAAAATAGCTAATAACATAACTATTACTAGCAAAACTTTATCTCCATTTATTATTTTACCTAAACTCATTTATCTATAAATTCCTAACAGCTTTTTTAAATTGGTTTCCTCTATCTTCATAGTTTTCAAATAGATCAAAACTTGAACATGCTGGAGAGAGAAGAACATTGTCTTTTTTATCAGCAATTTTTCGTGAAATCTTTACAGCTTCAACCATTGATTCTGTTTCAACAACTAAATCAATTACTGGACTAAATATTTCAATGATTTTGTTATTATCGACTCCAAGACAGACTATTGCCTTAACTTTTTCTCTTACAAGAGGTAACAATTGAGAATAGTCATTTCCCTTATCTACTCCACCAACTATCCAAACTGTTTGGGAATTCATTGAATCTAAAGCATAAAATGCTGCATTAACATTTGTTGCTTTTGAATCGTTAATATAATTGACTCCCTGAATTGTGAGCACATTTTCAAGTCTATGTGGAAGGCCTTTAAAAGTAAGCAGACTTTCTCTTATAGATTCTTTACTTATTTTTAATAAATCTGCTACTGTAATTGCTGCCATAGCATTTAACAGATTATGCCTTCCTTTCAGTGAAAGTTCTTCTATATTTATCATGAGGGTTTTTTTTTTGTTTTTAATTAAAATTTTATTTCCATCAAAAGATGTGTTATTAAGACCATAAGTCATTTTAGTTGCTTTTGAATTAGATTTATCAATTGCATCTTTTAGTATTTTATCATCTATATTGTACAAAATGGTATCAGTATTTTCTTGATTCATAGTAATCCTAAGTTTTGACTTGATATACTTGCTAAAATCATAGTTATATCTATCCAAGTGATCTTCAAATAAATTTGTTATTATAGCAATGTTTGGTTTGAAGTCAACTATATCATCCAACTGAAAACTACTTATCTCTAGAACGTAATAATCAAATTTATTTTCAGCTATTTGTTTTGAAAAGCTTGTGCCAATATTTCCAGCTATTCCAACATTAAGTCCAGAGTTCTTGAGTATGTGATATATTAATTTTGTTGTTGTTGTTTTACCATTGCTTCCGGTTATACCAATTATAAATGAATTTGTATGTGTTGAAGCAAACTCTAATTCAGATATAATCTTAACATTAGAATTTTTTAACTTAACTATAATCTCTGATTCATTTGAAATTCCAGGACTTTTTATAACTAAATCAGATTTTTTTAATTCAGCATAAGAATGTTTGTTTTCCTCCCAAGGAATAGAGATAAAATCTAATTTATTTTTAACATTGGAGATAATTTCATTACTATCTGAAACAAATACTTCGTAACCTTTATCTTTTGCTAAAATTGCAGCCCCAACACCACTTATTCCAGAACCTAATATTGATACTCTTTTTCTCATCTTATTTTTAGAGTTAAGATTGTTAACAAAGCCAATAATATTCCTATAATCCAGAATCTAGAAACAATTTTACTTTCATGAAATCCTTTTTTTTGGAAATGATGATGGATTGGAGACATTAGTAAAATTCTTTGTCCAATCCCTGTTTTCTTTTTTGTCATTTTAAAATAACTCACTTGTATAATCACAGAAAGAGCTTCTATAAGAAAAATTCCACATAATAGCGGTATCATTAATTCTTTTCTAATTAATATTGAAATAACAGCTATTAGTGCACCAACAGTCAAACTCCCTGTATCACCCATAAAAATTGTCGCTGGATAAGTGTTATACCAAAGGAATCCTACTAAAGCTCCAAATAATGCAGAAATAAATATTGTGATTTCTCCAACCCTAGGGATATACATTATATTTAGATAGTCTGAAAAAATTACATTTCCAGAAGTCCATGCAAATATTCCAAGAGCAAAAACAATTATAGCTGACAGTCCGGCAGAAAGACCATCTAATCCATCTGTAAGATTATTAGAGTTTGAAACTGAAGATATTATCAGTATAATAATAGGTATAAATATTATCCATATTAGGTTACTATTCCCATGAAATATTAAATTAGATAATTCTTGATAATCAAGTTCATTGTTTTTAATAAAAGGAACAGTAGTTTTAAATGACTTTACTTCATTTACAACTTTACTGTTTTCATTTATTTCAATTAAGACATCATCACTTAGATTTTCATTAATTGTTATGTCAGGATGAAAAAGTATAATTAATCCAATTATTATTCCTAAAATATTTTGTCCAAATAATTTAAATTTTGCCTTAAGGCCTTTCTTATTCTTTTTAAAAACTTTAATATAATCATCAGCTAAACCAATTATACACATCCAAATAGTAGTAAAGATTAAAATTTGGATATAGATGTTATCTAAGCGCGACATCAATATTACAGGGATTAAAGTGCTAATTATTATAATTAAACCTCCCATTGTAGGTGTACCTTTCTTCTGATCTTCACCTTCTAAGCCAAGACTTCTAATATTCTCACCAATTTGTTTTTTTCTTAAATACTTTATAATTTTTTTACCATAAATAATAGAAATACCTAGTGATAGTATAACTGATACTGAAGCTCTAAATGATAGGTATTGAAATAGTCCAGCCCCTGGTAACTGATATTGATTTTCTAAAAATTCGAAAAGATTGTAAAGCATAATATTTATTATTTAAAAATTTGTTTTGCTATTTTAAAATCATCAAAAGGAATCTTAGTTCCATTTAATTCTTGATAGTTCTCATGACCTTTTCCTGCTATTAGAACGATATCACCTGTCTTACAATATTTATATGCTCCTTCTATAGCTTTCTCTCTTTTAACTATTACATCAGTTTTTTTAGAATTATTCGGTGAAACTCCTAATAAAATTTGGTCTAATATTTCTATTGGATTTTCTGATCTTGGATTATCAGAAGTAAAAATTACATATGAACTTAATTCAGAAACTAAATTCCCTATTAATGGTCTTTTTTTTGTGTCTCTATCTCCACCACATCCAACAACTGTAATTAATCTTTGGTCTATGGTTCTAATTTTATTTATAGTCTTTAATACATTTTCTAATGCATCAGGTGTATGAGCATAATCTACTATTACAGTTATTTTTTTCTTTGTAATAAATGACTGAAGTCTTCCTTGAACATTTTCAAATTCACTAATTGCCTTTAATAATGAAATAGTTTCTAATTCATATAATTTACCTAATGAATAAATGGCTAAAATATTATATGCATTAAACTCACCAATTAGTTTAGTCCATATTTCGTTATTATCAATATTTAAAAGCATTCCATCAAGCTGAAGCTCTAGAATAGTTGAATTAAAATCTGATTTAGTTTTAATTCCATATGTATGTTTTTTCGATTTTGAATTCTGAATAATGTATTTTGAATTTCGATCATCATTATTTATCAGTGCAAAGGATTTATTTGATAAAGAATCAAAGATTTTTTTCTTAGTGTTTCTATAATTATCAAAGGATTTATGATAATCTATATGATCATGTGTTAAATTTGAAAAAATTACTCCTTTAAAAAATAAACTTTCAGTCCTCTTTTGATCAATTCCATGAGATGATACTTCCATGAAGCATATCTTGATATTGGATTTTATCATTTCAGATAAATGATAATTAATTGATATTGGATCAGGAGTGGTATTAGTTGAATTTATCTTTTTGTCATTATACCTAATGTTTATTGTAGAAATCAATCCTGCATCAATTGAAAATTTATTAAATAAATTATATAGTAATGAGGAAATTGTAGTTTTTCCATTAGTTCCTGTAATACCAATTAAATCCATTTTAGATGATGGGTTATCATAATAATTTGATGATACTATAGATAAAGCAGATTTCGAACATTTAACCTTAACAAAAACTGATTTAAAACTTTCAAAATCTTTAGGAAGTTTTTCACATACAATAGCTGTGGCTCCATTATTAATTGCTTCATTAATAAAATTATGACCATCAGTATTATAGCCATCAATTGCTACAAACAAGCTGTCCTTTTTAACTTTTTTTGAACTGAAACATATATCTTTTACTAATATGGCAGTGTCTCCGTATATTGCATCAACTGTAACTTTAAATAATATTTCTTTTAAATTTTTCAAAATAAATTATCTATATCTTTTTTATTTATCTCAACAATAGTTGGCGATAAACTTTGAATTTTTTGAGCTATTCTTTTAAAAACTGGAGCAGCTACAGTCCCACCATAATAGCCTTTAGACTTTTTTGGTTCATGTATTACAACTATACCAGTATATTTAGGGTTATCCGATGGAAAATATCCAACAAAACTTGCAATGTATTGTACATTAATGGGCTCATCACCCACTGACCAATATTTAGTTTGAGATGTCCCTGTTTTACCAGCAATTTTTACATAATCATTATGAATTCTATTTGCTGTTCCCCATGGTTTCTGAACAACATTTTCAAGCATTTCTTTAACAACATCTAAAGTTTTCTGTGAAGAAATCGAAGGCATAATTACTTCACGTTCTATTTCATGTATTGGTTTATTACCAATTGAACTAATCTTATTTACAAATTTTGGTTTTACCATTTCACCATTATTAGCTACAGCATTATAAAAGGTTAGAATTTGAATTGGTGTTAAGTAAACTCCATATCCAAAAGCCATCCATGGTAGAGATATACTATTCCAGTCTTCATCAGAAGGGTGAGGCATTATAGGTAATGGCTCACCTCCAATAGGAGTATTTATTTTTTCATTTAGCTTCATATTATATAATCTATTTACAAATCTTTCAGGTTTAGATTTGTAATTATCATATACCATTTTCACCATACCAGTATTTGAAGAAACTTCAAAAGCTTTTGCAACAGTTATTCTCCCATAACCCTTTTTATTAGAATCTTTAATTTCTTTTGTACCAATCTTTAGAATTCCATTTTTAGTATCAATACTATCAGTATGTTTTACAAGCCCATCTTCAAGTGTAGCAATAAGAGTCATTAACTTAAAGGTTGAGCCTGGTTCATATTTTTCTCCAATCGCATAATTTAATCTCTCATAATAATTTCCCTCAGAATTTATTCCAAGATTAGAGATGGCTAGTATATTACCCGTTTTTGTTTCCATAATTATTGCTGTACCATGATCAGCTTCAAATTTTTCAAGCTGACTTAGTAACTCATTATGGGTAAAGTCTTGAATTTTAAGATCTATTGTAGTATGAAGGTCATATCCTTGTTTTGGTTCAATTTTATATTCAGTATTCAATGGTTTCCACTGTCCCTTAGCTATTTTTTGCATTAATCTTATTCCATTTTTACCTCCTAGATATTGACTATAAGCCTGTTCTAACCCAACTTCTTTTATGCCCTTCTTAAAAGATCCAATTGTTCTTTCAGCTATTTTACCTAAGTGACTTTTTCTTAAGTGGTTTTCCTTAATTATCAATCCTCCTTTATATATACCAAGGTTAAAAATCGGGAAAGTCTTTAAAGTATTTAGTTGATTGATATCTAGATCTTTGGCTATTAATAAATATCTATTATTGTTCTTTCTAGCGTTATTTATAATATCTATAAAGTATTCGGTGTTTTTAGATAATAACTTAGATAACTCTTGAGCTAGTTTAACTTTATTATTTTGGAATATTTTCTCAGATGCAACTTGGGAATCCCATCTTATTTCAAACTTTGAAACTGTAGATGCTATAAGATCTCCATCAGATGAATATATGTTACCTCTTGTTGATTCTACCTCAACATTTTTTATTGTTTCAAGTGAAATATTATTTCTCTCATCTTCATAATAAAAATTCTGTATATAGAATATTTTTGAAATTAAAAAGGCAGAGAATAGTAGAAAGAAAAAGAAAATGAAATTCATTCTGTTTACTATTTTACTCTTACCTTTAGCCATAATCAGTTTTTTACAATAATTTTAATAGGTGGATATTTTGAAGGAACTAATCCTTTCTCGTTTAATATTTTTGTTACTCTTGATTCCATTTTAATTTTCATCAATAAGGTTCTAGTTGAAACAAACTCATTGTTTAGAATATTTATTTCTTTCTTTAAATCTGATGCTTTAATAACTTTTCTATCTGTACTGTGGCCACTATATATAGTTATTAAAGCTAGAAGAGATAAGTAAACAATCATCTTCCAGTTTTGGATTGAATCCTTTTTTACTAAAAAATCTATATTTATAAATGACAAAAAACTTTTCATATTTTTTCAGCTACTCTTAGTTTTGCACTTCTAGACCTATTATTTGACCCAACCTCTTCTTTATCTGGGCTAATCAACTTTCCAATCTTTTTAAAGATTAAATCTTTATTACCATAAATGTCAGATATTGTGTCACTTTCAAATGTTCCGTTTTGTATAAACCTTTTAACTAATCTATCTTCTAATGAGTGATATGATATGCATACTAATCTTCCTCCCTTTTTTAAAATTCTTGAAGATTGAACTAAAAGTGATTTTATAATATTTATTTCATCATTAACTTCAATTCTTATAGCTTGAAATACTTTAGCTAAAAATTTATTTTTTTCTGAACTTATAGATAAAGGCTCTAAAATTCTCTTCAGATCTCCTGATGTATTTATTTTATTGTTTTTTCTCTCCGAAACTATTAGATCAACAATTCTCCTATAGTTTCTCAACTCACCATAATTTTGAAAAATATTTTCTAGTTTTTCTCTATCATACTTATTAATTATAAATTGCGCATCCATCTTTTGCGACTGGTCCATTCTCATATCAAGCTTAGAATCAAATCTTATTGAGAAACCTCTGGTCTTTGTGTCAATTTGATAGGAAGAAATTCCAAAATCAGCAAGCAATCCATCTACCTGACTTATCTGCAGATAATTAAGATGATTATTGAGATATTTAAAATTTGATTCTATTAGTTTTAATCTATTGTCATCAATTTTATTTTTATGAGCATCCCTGTCTTGATCAAAAGCAATTAATCTTCCTTTTGGCCCAAGTTTTTGTAGTATAACTTTTGAATGACCTCCTCCTCCATATGTAACATCAACATAAGTACCATCAGGTATAATTTTTAGACCTTTAACAGATTCATGAAGTAAAACAGGATTATGATACATCTTCATCATTATTTGAACCCATGACTTCTTCTGCTAAATCACCAAAATCTGTTTTTGCATCATTAATTGCTTTTTCATAAAGCTCTTTATCCCATATTTCTAGTATATTAATAGCAGAAGAAACTACTATATTTCGTGAAATCTGTGCATGGATAATTAGGTCTTTAGGTATCAATATCCTACCTGAGACATCTATCTCGATAAACCTAACTCCAGCAGTAAACCTTCTAATAAAATCAATATTTTTCTTATTAAATCGATTTAATTTGTTTACTCTATTCATTAATTCCTCCCATTCAAGAAGAGGGTATAACTCTAAACAATGATTAAACACAGCTCTTTTTAAAACAAATCCTTTATCCAATTTGCTAGATAATTGTTTTTTTAAAGCTGAAGGCAACATTATCCTCCCCTTGATATCAGCCTTACATTCATATGTACCAATAAAGTGTTGCATTAACTATAGAGTTTATCAAATATAAAATTAATTTACCACTTTTTACCACATTTTACCACATTGTTGATAATTTTTTTTAATCTTTTGTAAAATGCTGTAAAACAGTTTGTTACAAAGGTTTTAATAGAGCTCGTCCATTATCCATATATTTGCTGAATAAGCAAGTCATTATGGAGCATGGAGTAATTGTAGAAAATGAATTTTCCTATATTGAAAATGGAGAAGGCAGGCCAATAGTTATTCTTCATGGATTATTGGGAGGATTAAGCAACTTTAAGGGAGTTTGTGAATATTTTCCAAAAAAGAATTATAAAGTAGTAATGCCAGAACTTCCTATGGAAGAGGTTTCAATACTTAACACTAATGTTAAAACCTTTGCTAAATATGTATTTGATTTTGTCAAATTCAAGAAACTCAGTGATATTATTTTAGTTGGAAACTCACTTGGTGGACATGTAGCACTATTATTTACCAGAGATTACCCAGAATTAGTTAAAGGGCTAG
>SGZK01000023.1:0-9565 GCA_004214195.1 Flavobacteriales bacterium
ATAACAGATCACAATGTACAAGAAACATTAGCTATAACAGATAAAACTTATCTTATGTTTGAAGGAAAAATATTATTAGAAGGAGTGCCTGAAAAATTAGCTGAAGATGAGATGGTAAGAAAAGTATATTTAGGAAAAAACTTTGAATTTAAAAGGAAAAAACTTTAATAATTTTTTAAAAAACAGACCATAGATTTCTTATAATGTTTAGTAATAAGTATGTATATCAATATAATTATTGTAAAACCTCCTAAATTAAAATAGGAATAGAGATAATAATTAGCAGTATTTGATAAACATTAGATTGAAAATATTTAAATGAAACTTTTCTAAACACACTTTAAATTATGTCAATATTATTAGCATCAACTGACTTTTGGGAGGATATGGAGGTCTGGTCAAAGGGTCTTCAATTGGCTATGCCAGATATGGATGTAAGAGTCTATCCTGATGATGGTGACGTGAATGAGGTTGAGTTTGCAGTAGTCTGGAAACATCAGCGTGGCATTTTAAAAAGATATCCTAATTTAAAGGCTATTCTCTCTTTAGGTGCAGGGGTTGACCATATTATGAGTGACCCTGATTTGCCTAAAGGATTACCTATAGTTCGTCTGGTTGATAAAAAATTAACCCATGAAATGTGTCTTCATTCATTGCACTGGGTATTACATTTTCATAGTGACCAGTACCTTTATAGAATTCAACAATCTAATCGCCAGTGGATCCAGCAAAGCTCTATTCAGACCGAGGATCGAACAATTGGCATTATGGGTTTAGGAAATATTGGCAGAAGTATTGGTGAATTATTAGTCACTCAATGCTTTAATGTAATAGGCTGGGGTGCCAATAAAAAGGCACCACTCGAGGACATTAAATATTACTATGGTAAAGAGCAGCTTGGCGATTTCTTAAGTAAGACAGACATATTAATCAACGTCCTTCCATTAACTGAAAATACTACTAATATTCTTACACAGAAGGAGCTTGAGTTTCTTCCTAAAGGCTCATTTATTATTAATATTGGAAGAGGTGGCATTATTAACGAGCAAGATTTATTATTTCTATTAGATAGTGGTCATATTGCTGCAGTCGCTTTGGATGTTTTTGCACAAGAGCCGTTGCCAGAAAATAATTCATTTTGGAGCCACCCTTCTGTTTACATTACGCCTCATATTGCGGGACAAAGTAATCCAAATTCTGCATCAAAAACTATTGCTGAAAATATTCATCGTATTCAGAAAGGAGAATTGCCATATCCTATATATAACAAGACTAATGGCTATTAATCTCTTTCCCTTGCGATTTCTTACTCTGGAGTTTTATAAATGATCGACACCAAAAACTTTGAATTTAAAAGGAAAAAACTTTAATAATTTCTTAAAAAACAGACCATAAATTTCTTATAATGTTTAGCAATAAGTATATCAATACAATTATTGCAAAACCTCCTAAATTAAAATATAATAAAATAGGAATAGAGATAATAATTATCAGTAATTGATAAACATTAGATTGAAAATTTTTAAATGAAATATTAAAAGAAAATAATCTGAATGGCGAGTTCATAAGAATTACAGAAGAAATAACTGATCCAATTAAAAAGTAGTTATTAAGAAAAATTTGTTTTGACTCAATTAATATATCCGAATTAATTAAAACAGGTAATGAAGCGAAGAAGATTGCATTTGCCGGTGTTGGCAAACCAATAAACTCATCACTTCTAGTTAAAGTATTATATTTTGATAGTCTAATTGCAGAAGCTATAGTAATAAAGAAGGCTATAAAAGATATTGGTGATAAACTAAATATTAAATCATATCCTAAAATATAAACCTCAAAATCAGATACTTTATTTCCAGATAATTTGAAAAGCTGATATACTATAATCCCAGGAACAACTCCACTAGTAATAACATCTGTTATTGAGTCAAGATGCTTTCCAAAATTGGTAACAGAATCAAGAGCTCTAGCAGCTAGGCCATCAAGAAAATCAAAAAAAACCCCTAAACAAACTAATATTAAAACTGCTTCAAATTGAAATTGAAAAGCTAAAGCTATTGCTAAACAACCACAAACTAAATTTAGTATTGTCAGAAAAGATGGAATTATTTTTTTCATTAGAAGAATTGATTGTCAATTTATAAAAAAATTGTAATATTAAGCCTTCAAATAAAAATTAAAATATATTAATTTGACTAGGCACTTATCATTTGCAATATTATCTGGAATCCTTATGGGATTTGCTTGGCCTACTAATGGTTTTACTCCTTTAGTTTTCTTTGGACTAGTTCCCCTTTTACTTATTGAAGACTTTATTATTAGAGATAATATGGGTAAAAAAAACTTAAGAATTTTATTCTATTCAGTTACAGCATTTCTTACATGGAATATAATTACAACATGGTGGATTATTAATTCAAGTCTACTTGGTGTTATTTTTGCTAATGTTATAAATACTTCACTTTATACAGTAGTATTTATATTATATAGTTTATTAAAAAGAAAGTTGGGTGTCAATGCTGGGATAATATTTTTAATTACATTTTGGATTTCATTTGAGAAGTTTCATTTAAACTGGCAATTTTCATGGCCATGGTTGAATTTAGGTAATGTCTTTTCAGAAAGAATTGATTGGATTCAATGGTATGAGTATACTGGTGTATTTGGGGGGACATTATGGGTTCTACTATCCAATTGTTTTCTATTTAAATTAATTAGACAGTATGATTCAAGTCCTTACCCATCAGCTATTAGATCAGTAAAATATTACTCAACTGCTTTATGGGGAACTTTAATCTTAATAATAACACCTATTGTAATATCATTATTAATGAATAATAAATATAAGGTTGAAGATGAATTTAAAGTAATTTTAGCCCAGCCTAATATTGATCCATGGGATGCCAAGTTTGTTAAAACAAACACCAATTTAGATTTTTTTAATATTATAAAGGACCTTAGTAAAAATGAATTAAATAATGAATATGACTTTTTAGTCGCACCTGAAACCTATTTTGCTGAAGGAATTGGAGAAAATGTTGATTATTTTGAATATACTAGGCTTTCTGATAGTATAAGTGATTTTTTAAAAAAATTCCCAAATACAAATTTTATCTCTGGAATATCTTTATATAGAACCTATCAAAATGAAGAAAAAAGCCCTACTAGATCAGCTAATAAAATAAGAGATAATGTCTGGATTGATTATTATAACTCCGCTATAAATTTATCAAATTCAAAACCATTTGAAGTTAATCATAAAACAAAATTAGTTGTTGGTACTGAATTTATGCCCTATAAATGGATTTTGGAACCCATTATTGGTAATTTAATGCTTGACCTGGGAGGAACAACAGTTTCAAAGGCAAGTCAGCCCATATCTGAGCTAAATGTATTTGAACATTCAACAAAAGATTTAAAAACTATACCAATAATTTGTTATGAGACAGTATATGGTGAATTTGTATCAAATTACACAAATAAAGGAGCAGATTTCATTACGATCATTAGTAATGACGCATGGTGGGGTAATACAGCTGGTCACAAGCAATTACTTAGCTATGCTAGATTACGGGCCATAGAGAACAGGAGATATATTGTTAGAAGTGCAAACTCTGGTATCTCATCAATAATTAATCATAAAGGCGAAATTATATCGACATTACCATATGGTGAATACGGAATTTTAACTGGTACAGCAAAAAAAGTTTCAGGTAAAACCTTCTATAGTATATATGGTGACTTTATAGCTAGAATTTCAATTTTTGTTTCAATGTCAATGTTATTTATATTTTTTGTTAAGTCAAATAAATAATTGACTTTTTGTTTGGTTATTTTAAGTAATCATATATTTTTGCACAAATAAAAGCCTATAGATGTATTGGACATTAGAACTAGCTTCTTATTTAAGTGATGCCCCGTGGCCAGCTTCAAAAGATGAACTTATTGACTTTTCAATAAGAACTGGAGCACCTCTTGAGGTTGTTGAAAATCTACAAACTCTTGAAGATGAAGGTGATATTTATGACTCAGTTGTAGAAATATGGCCTGATTATCCTCAAGAAGACGACTATCTTTGGAATGAGGATGAATATTAATTCCTTTTCTCTATAAGTTTATTGGGTTTTTTTAAATAAATTTGAAAAAAAAACTGTGTCTATACTTAACTCAATTTTAAAAGTTTTTTTAGGCGATAAGTCAGGTAAAGACTTAAAAAAAGTTACCCCCTTAGTAGATAAAATCAATGATTATTATATCAGTTATGAAAAGATGTCAAATGACTCTTTGAGAGATAAAACCAATTCATTTAAAAAGAAAATTTTTGATAATACCTTAAAAACTAGAGATAACATTGATGAGTTAAATGAAAAAATTATTAATGAATCTTCATTTATTGAGAAAGAGAAACTTTTTCAGGAAGTTGAAACTCTTGAATTAGAATTAAAGAATATAAAAAGAAATACATTAAGTGAAATCTTACCAGAAGCATTTGCTGTTGTTAAAGAAACTGCAAGAAGATTTGTTGAAAATACTGAGATTGAGGTTAAAGCAACCGATTTTGATAAAAAAATATCAGGCACTAAATCCTACGTAAAAGTTAAAAGTGAAAAAGCTACATGGATAAATTCCTGGGATGCTGCAGGGAAAAATGTTTTATGGGATATGATCCATTACGATGTTCAATTAATTGGAGGTATTGTTCTTCACCAAGGTAAAATTGCTGAAATGCAAACTGGAGAGGGTAAAACAGTAGTATCTACTCTTCCAGTTTATTTAAATGCGCTTACAGGAGATGGGGTTCATTTGGTTACAGTAAATGATTATTTAGCTAGAAGAGATAGTGCATGGATGGGTCCAATTTTTGAATTCCATGGTCTCAGTGTAGAATGTATTGATGACTATAAACCAAATAGTCCTGAAAGAAAAAGAGCATATGAAGCAGATGTTACCTATGGAACAAATAATGAATTTGGATTTGACTATCTAAGAGATAATATGTCTCATAATTTAGATGATATAGTTCAAAGAAGACATAATTATGCAATAGTTGATGAGGTTGATTCTGTTTTAATAGATGATGCTAGAACACCCCTTATAATTTCTGGACCTACAAAAGAAGAAAATAGACAGGAATTTGACAACTTAAAACCTAAAATTCAAAAATTAGTCTCTTTACAAAAAACATACTTATCAAAAATACTTGCAGAATCAAAAAAATTAATTGAAGATTCAAATAATGAGAACGGAGGATTCCTTTTATATAGAGTCTTTAGAGGTTTGCCTAAAAACAAGGCTTTAATTAAGTTTTTAAGTGAAGAGGGTATTAAGCAGATACTTCAGAAAAATGAGAACTTCTTTATGCAGGACAATAATAGGGAAATGCCTCAGATTGACAAAGAACTTTATTTTACTATAGATGAAAAAATTAATCAAATAGATTTAACAGATAAAGGAATAGAAACTATATCTACAGATTTAGATGATAAAGATTTCTTTGTTTTACCTAATATTGCTACTGAAATTGCAACAGTTGAAAAGAAAGGTTTAAGCAAAGAAGATGAGGTTGAAGAAAAAAACAAACTATTTCAAGAATTTAATATCAAAAGTGAAAGGATTCATACTTTAAATCAATTACTTAAAGCATATACTTTATTTGAAAAGGATATTGAATACGTTGTTATGGATAATAAAGTTATGATTGTTGATGAACAAACGGGAAGAATAATGGACGGTAGAAGATATTCTGATGGTCTACATCAGGCTATAGAAGCAAAAGAAAACGTTAAAATAGAAGCTGCAACCCAAACCTTTGCAACTGTAACACTTCAGAATTACTTTAGATTATATGATAAACTCTCAGGTATGACTGGAACAGCAATAACAGAATCTGGTGAATTTTGGGAAATTTATAAACTAGATGTTATTGAAATACCAACAAATAGACCAGTAGTTAGAAAAGATTCTAATGATTTAGTCTATAAAACTAAAAGAGAGAAATACAATGCAATAATTCAGGAAGTTATTAACTTAAGAAATGAAAAAAGGCCTGTTTTAATAGGTACAACGTCAGTTGAAATTTCAGAACTTTTAAGTAAGATGCTTAATAGGAGTAGTGTAAATCATAATGTCTTAAATGCAAAATTACATAAAAAAGAAGCAGATATAGTAGCTGAAGCAGGTGAACCAGGAATAGTTACAATTGCAACAAATATGGCTGGAAGAGGAACTGATATTAAATTAAGCAAAGATGTTATTGATTCTGGAGGATTAGCAATTATTGGAACGGAAAGACATGATTCAAGAAGAGTTGACAGACAGTTAAGAGGACGATCAGGAAGACAAGGAGATCCAGGAAGTTCACAATTTTTTGTTTCATTTGAAGATAACTTAATGAGACTCTTTGGAAGTGAAAGAGTCGCAAAAGTAATGGATCGAATGGGCTTACAAGAAGGAGAGAATATTCAACATTCAATGGTTACTAAAACTATTGAGAGAGCACAAAAGAAAGTTGAAGAAAATAATTTTGGAATTCGAAAAAGACTTCTTGAATATGATGATGTTATGAATTCTCAAAGAACAATAATTTATACTTTAAGAAAAAATGCATTAAAGGGAGAAAAACTAAAAATTGATATTTCTAATATGCTTTTTGATACAGTTCAAGAAATTGTAGTTTCTAATAAAGAAGCAAATAATTATAAAAACTTTGATTTTGACTTAATAACAAATTTTTCTCTAACATCTCCAATAAGTGAAGAAGATTTTAATAATAAAGATGACTCTGAAATTATTGATATATTATTTAAAAATCTTTCAGATTATTATGAAAGAAAAAAAGAGATAAATAAAGAACTTGCATTCCCTGTTATTAAAAATGTTTTTGAAAATAAGGTAAATAATTATAAGAGAATTGTAGTTCCTTTCACTGATGGAGCCAAAGTGATAAATATCTCTACAGATCTAAAAGAATCATTTGAATCAAAATGTAAAACCCTAATCGATGATTTTGAAAAAAACATATCTCTTGCAATAATAGATGATAAATGGAAAGACCATCTTAAAAAAATGGATGAATTAAAACAATCTGTTCAACTTGCTGTTCATGAACAAAAAGATCCTCTTCTTATATATAAATTTGAAGCTTATGAATTGTTTAAAAATATGATTCTAATTCTTAACAAAGAATTATTGTCATTTTTATTTAAAGGTTCATTACCAAATAATGAGAATAATATTAAAGAGGCAACACAACCAACTAAACATAGAAACTACAGAACCACCAAAGATGAAGCATTAAATACTGACGAAATGGCTCAAAAAGCTAAACAAGTTGGATCTAGTGTTAGTCAATCATCGCAAAAGGTAGAAACTATAGTTAGAGATATTCCAAAAATCGGAAGAAATGAAATTGTTGAAATTAAAAATACTAATTCAGGGGAAATCAAAAAACTAAAGTTTAAAAAAGCACTAAGTTTATTAGAATCAGGTGAGTGGATCATTAATTCTCATTAACTACTATCACCCTTAATTATGAAAAAGAATAGTAGTCTAGATTATCTTATTATATCTTCAGCATACCCATACAGAGGAGGTATTTCAGATTCAACACACTCATTAGCTAATGAAATGTCAAATCAAAATATTAATTGTGAAGTATGGACATTTAGGCTACTTTATCCAAAATTATTTTTTCCTGGTAAAACACAATACAGTAAAGAAGTATTTAAATCAAATTTTAAGATTATAAGAGAAATAAATACTCTAAATCCTTTTAATTGGGTTAAAACAGCTAGAAAGATCAATAGAATAAGACCAAAAAAACTGATCTTTAGATATTGGACACCCTTGCTATCATTAGCATACTTTACTATCTCTTGTTATCTAAACAAGAAAATAAAAGTTATAGGTTTGGTTGATAATTGGTCTGGTCATGAAACAATTGTATTTGAGAATATTTTGAGAAACCTTTTTCTTAAAAGTTGCGATGAGTTTATTTCATTTTCAGAAAATATAGGAGATAAAATAAAAAACAATTCTAAAAAAAGCATTTTATCTCTTTTCCACCCTATTAATTCTCATCTTCCAGAAAAGATTTCAAAAAAAGAAGCTTTAAAGAATCTTAATATTCCAATGAATCAATATATTCTTTTTATTGGCTTAATTCGTAAATACAAAGGGGTTGACAAATTGATTAAAGCATTTTATTATTTATCAAAGGAAAATAAAGATTTAAAACTTATTATCGCAGGAGAGTTCTATGATAATATTTTATTATATAAAAAACTAATTAATAGAAAGGATATTATTGATAAAGTTATCATCGATAATAATTTTTTAACATCTAATAAAATTAGGGATTATATCTGTGTAAGTGATGCTGTTATACAACCATATAATATAGCTAGTCAAAGCGGAATAACACCTGTAGCATATTTTTATGATAAGCCATTAGTTGTTTCTAGTATAAAAGGTTTAAAAGAAAATATAATTAAAGATCAATCTGGAGAGTTGTTTGATGAAACAGCTGTTAATCTTGCTACCGCAATAAAGAATTGTATTAATCCCGAGAACAACAGAAACTATTCAAGAAATATTTCTAATGTAAAGAAAAAATATAGCTGGTCAAGATTTGTTAAAAAAATTAATATCACTTAATTTAATTTGATATACTCTATATAATAATATTCCATTAAGTATTCCAAATAAAGCACCAAATAAAATATCTAAAGGATAGTGAACTCCTAGATATATTCGACTATATGATATCAATATCGCTAATAAAACAGTAAACCAAATAAGAAATTTTAGTCTTTTTATATATAAAAGACCAAAAAAGATAGCTAATGAAAATGAGCTTGAAGCATGAGCTGAAAAGAAACTATACTTACCTCCACAAGTCTCTTTTACAAGTCTAATTGAATCCTGAATTATTTCATTATAACATGGTCTTAATCTTTGAAAAGAATCCTTAAAAAGGTTGGCTGTTTGATCTGAAATAGCAATAAGTATAAAAACAAAAAAAAGTAAGTAAAATATTTCTGAGAGTTTTACTTTTGAAGAATTATTATAGAAGAAAAAAAAGAATAAAAATAGATAAGGGATAGCATTTGCTTCAACTTCAGATAAATAAACCCATATATAATCATAATTTGAAGTCCCAAGATTATTTAAATAAATAAAAAGTTCAGTATCAAATTTTAAAATTTCTTCAAGCATTGGCTTTAATAAGTTTTTTAGATAAAATGTTAAATCTTAAAAATAAGAATAATGAAGAAGAAAAAAGTCCAGTTAATAAACCAATCCATATTCCAACTATTGATAATTCAGTATAGAATCCAAGGAAATATGATGTTGGAAATCCTAATAGCACATAAGAGAAGAAAATAATTAATGCAGGTATATTTACATCCTGCATTCCTCTTAAAGCACCGAGAACAACTGCTTGAAGGCCATCAAATACTTGAAAAAAACCAGCAACAATTAACAATTTAGAAGCAATAGATATTACTTCATTTACATCACCAATATTTTCAAGATTAGATGTATCCAAATATAAATGTGGCAG
>SGZK01000024.1:0-9387 GCA_004214195.1 Flavobacteriales bacterium
TTAAACCAAAAGGGAATATGGTTGTTGATATTGGTGGAGGAACAACTGAAATAGCTGTGATTGCTCTTTCTGGTATTGTTTGTGAGAAATCAATAAAAGTTGCAGGCGATACCCTAACAAATGATATTGTTTACTACATGAGAACTAAACACAATTTATCTATAGGTGATAGAACTGCAGAAAAAATTAAAATTGATGTTGGGTCCTGTACTGAGAAGTTAGATACTCCTCCAGACGATATGCGTGTTCAAGGAAGAGATCTATTGACTGGTAAACCAAAAGAAAAAATAATTTCTTATATAGAGGTAACAAAGGCAGTTGACAAGTCAGTAATAAGAATTGAAGACTCTATAATGGAAACATTATCTCAAACTCCTCCTGAATTAGCTGCTGACATATATAATACTGGTATTTACCTTGCTGGAGGTGGAGCTCTTTTAAGAGGTCTGGATGAGAGACTATCAAAGAAAACTGACCTTCCTGTATATATTGCTGAAGATCCACTTCAGGCAGTAGTTAGAGGAACTGGGATTTGCTTAAAAAATCTTGAAAAGTTTAAATCGGTTCTAATTAAATAAGATTTAATGCAGTCAATAATTAATTCTATTATAAAGTATAGGAACTTAATTATTTATCTTTTGTTATTATTTTTCTCATTTAATAATTTATATAATAAGAGTGGCTTACATTTTTTAAAGATTGGGAATATCTCAATTAGCATTGCAGGATTTTCAGCAAATATAATTGATGATTTCAAAAGCTATTTTGATCTAATCAATGAAAACAAATTACTAAAAAAAGAAAATCTAATTCTTAAAAAAAATGAATTAGAAAATTATGGAAACAATACTATTCCTAAATCCGAATCTCTCTTTTCTTCCACTATATCGGCTAACGTTATTAGAAATACTACAAATAAAAAGAGAAATTTTATTTTAATTGATAAAGGGTCTAATGATGGTGTCTTAATAGATAGAGGTGTTATAAACTCTTTAGGAATAATTGGAATTATAAATAATGTCAGTAATGATTATTCAAGTATTATTTCAATTTTAAATTCAGATTTAAAAATTAATGCAATTATAGAAAGATTATCAACAATTGGATCACTTTACTGGGATGGATATAGTCCAAAAAAAATGATTCTTTCTGATATCCCATCTAGTAATCAAATAAAAATAGGAGATACAATTGTAACAGGCGGCATGTCTTTTTACTTTCCTAAAGGAATTCCTATAGGATCAATTTCAAATTATAAAACTAATATTACTGAAGGTTATTTTGAGATTGAAGTTTCATTATTTAATGATTTTTCTTCTTTAAACAATGTTTATATTCTAGATAAACTTGATAACGAACAAATAAATAAATTAATTTCAAATTGAATCAAGAAAATCTAAAATTATTAAGCTCTTTTGTTGTCATAATGATATTACAGATTTCTATTTTCAATAATATGAATCTATTTGAGATCATTAATCCAAGTTTTTATCTTTTGATATTTATTATATATAGGACAACATTTAATAAGACCTCACTTATACTATTAGGTTTTTTAGCTGGTATAATTATAGATTTAACATCTCAAAGCTATGGATGTCATACAATTGCAGCCATTACAGTTTGTTATATGAGAGGATTAATAGAAAATTACTGCTTTGGTGTTAATGCTAATATTGGAAAAGTTATGCTATCAGGTGTACCTGTATTAAATAGAATAACGTTTTTCCTTTTAATAATATTATTACATCAACTTATTTATTACTCTCTTATTTTTTTCAGTTTTAATTTTGTTGATACTATAATCTTATATACATTATTAAACTCAATTATTACTTTTATTGTAATTTGGATAACCACTAAAATTTTCTACGATATAAAAAGATGATTAGAAAAAACTTACTTATTTGGATAACAATAATTACTTCTATAATCTTTATTTCACGTCTTGCATACCTTCAATTATCATATGATTTTTACAAATCAGCTTCAAGCAATAATGCTATTCAAGAATTATCAGTTTATCCTGAAAGAGGACTTATATTTGATAGAAATGGGGAATTAATTGTATCTAATCAACCAATGTATGAGTTAGTTCTAATCCCAGAAAACTTATCTGAATTTGATACCATTGAGCTAAGCAAAATACTGAGAATTGAAAAAATAAATCTAATAAAAAAAATCTCAGATGCATTTAGTTATTCAAAAAAAGTTCCATCAGTTATAAAAGCACAAATTAACCGAGAGGAAAATGCCTTATTACAAGAAAAGATATGGAAGTATAATGGATTTTATATAAGGAAAAAGTCAACAAGAGATTATATTCTTCCAACTGCAGGTAATTTAATTGGATATATAGGAGAGGTTAACCCTAATGAAATAGAGAAGGATAAATATTATGAAAAAGGTGAAAATATAGGGAAACAGGGCATTGAGAAATATTATGAAAATGAATTAAGAGGAACCAAAGGAATGCAATTTTTGCAAAAAAATAGATTTAATAAAATTATTGGTCCTTATAATAATTCCTTAAATGATATACCTGCTAAAAAATCAAAAAATTTAACTCTTACTATTGATTCTGAATTACAAAAGTATGCTGAGAAATTAATGGAAAATAAAAGAGGGGGAATAGTTGTTATAGAACCTCAAACTGGTGAAGTATTAAGTCTAGTTAGCTCACCGGTATATAACTTAAAGATGCTCTTAGGTGCAAATAGAACAAATAATTATAATATTCTATTAAGAGATACGATTAATAAGCCATTATTTGATAGATCGTTACTAGCACAATACTCTCCTGGCTCTCCATTAAAAGTTATAAATGCTTTAATAGGGCTTCAAGAAAACGTAATTGATAATAACACTTCATTTACATGCTATGGAGGTCACTATTATGCTAAAAATTCATTTATGCGATGTCATAATCAATATGGAACAGTTAGTAATTTAAAAGCTGGGATATATAATTCCTGTAATACCTTTTTTGCTAAAACATATAAGAGAATAATTGAAAAATATGAATCTCCTGCAGAAGGAATTGATTCTTGGTCTAATCATTTAAAAAGTTTTGGACTAGGAAATTATCTTGGTTATGATTTGCCTATAGGTAATACTGGATTTATTCCAGGATCCGATTACTATAATAGTTTATATGGAGAAAATAGATGGGGAGCCTCAACAATAATTTCTAATTCAATTGGTCAAGGAGAAGTTCTTGCAACTCCAATTCAAATGGCTAATATTGTTTCAGCAATTGCTAATAGAGGCTCTTATATAAAGCCTCATTTTGTCAAGAAAATTGATAATGAACAAGAAAAATCTTTTGAAAAAAATTATACATCAATTGATCCAGAAAACTTTGATATCGTTATACAGGGGATGTTTGATGTTGTTGAAAGAGGAACTGCTAGAATTGCAAAAGTTAATAATATAAAAATTGCTGGAAAAACTGGAACAATTGAAAACTTTACTATAATAAATAATGAAAGAAAGCAACTTACAGATCACTCAACATTTATTGCTTTTGCTCCAATTGATAATCCTAAGATTGCTATTTCTGTATTTATAGAAAATGGCTACTGGGGAAGTAGATGGGCTGCCCCAATTGCAAGCCTAATAATTGAAAAATATATTAATGGTGAAGTTAAAAGAAAATGGTTAGAACAAAGAATGTTAAATGGTAGTTTATTAGAGGAGTATGAAAAACCTTATAAATTTGATTTATTTGAAATAAATGAATAATATTTTTTCTTTAAAATATGATATAATATCCTTGTCAATTTACTTTATGATTGTTGTCTTTGGACTAATAAATATTTATTCATCTATTTATAACGAAAATTTAATTTCCTTTTGGGATTTATCATATCCAATTGGGAAACAAGTTCTTTTCTTTTCTCTTTGTCTATTATTATTAATTATCATAATATTTACAAAAAGTAAATTTTTATATAATAATTCATTTCTATTTTATTTTATTTCTATTTTACTTCTTATAGGACTATTATTCTTTGGAGTAAAAACTGGAGGAGCAACCTCCTGGTATAATTTAGGATTTTTTAATTTTCAACCTTCAGAATTTGTTAAAATATCAACAAGTCTTTTTTTAGCAAAATATCTTAGTATTATTCAAACTGATATTACTAGGGGTAGAGATTTATTCATTATTTCTTTAATAATTCTTATTCCTATAATTTTAATATCAATGCAACCAGATCCTGGTTCTGCAATCATTTTCACCGTCTTTTTGTTTCCAATTTTTCGAGAAGGTTTAAATATTAATTTTCTTTACCACTTATTTATAATAATTATTCTTTTCTTCTTAACATTAACCATAGGGATATATATAACCATTTTCCTGGTTTCAAGTATATATGTTTTATTTGTCTTCTATGAATCTAGAAAAAAAAGAAAAATTAAGTTTTCAAAATTTATATTCACTATAATTTTATATTTTTCAATAATCCTATCTACCAATTATGTTTTTGAAAATGTTCTTGAACAAAGACATAGGGATAGAATAAACATAATTATAGGAAAGGATTTTGACACAAAAGGTATTGGATACAATATTAATCAGTCAAAAATAGCAATTGGATCTGGAGGATTTTCAGGAGTTGGATTTTTAAAAGGAACTCAAACAAAAGGTGATTTTGTTCCAAGACAACACACTGATTATATTTTTAGTACAGTTGGTGAAGAATGGGGATTTATAGGAAGTAGCTTTTTAATATTTCTATTTAGTTATTTTATAATTAGAATAATTAGGCGGTCTGAGAAGCAACAAATCCATCATAAGAGAATATTTTGTAATTGTTTTGCGAGTCTATTGTTTATTCATTTTTTTATAAATATTGGGATGTCTTTGGGAATTCTTCCCACTATAGGCATACCACTTCCATTTGTTAGTTATGGAGGTTCAAGTCTTTTGGCTTTTAGTATAATGTTCTTTATATACCTAAATTATGATTCAAGCAGACTAAAGGAAAGTTAATTGTTGTTTTTTAGAGACACTCTATTTAAATAAAATGAGGATATATCACCGAGTATGTTGATTGCTTCATCGACATATAAGTCTTTTTGTAAATCTTCTACCCACCTATTTCTTCTTTCTATTATTTCATCTGGTATTTCTTCATTTAATAAATTATCTCTCAACCATTCAAATCTATAATTAGATTTAAAATCATCAATTTTTTTAAATTTTTCTGATTCCTTTTTAGTGTTATCTAAATCCATTTTATAAATATTGTAATTTAATGATACTATATTATCTTCTTGTCGTTCTTTTACCCATCTAGCTTGCTCATCAATAATATTAAAAAATTCATTCTTAGAAATTCTATTCTTGCTATTTTCAAGAGTCTTATCATAATATATCTGTCTAGTTAGTGGAGCATACTGTGCAGAATTAATTTGATCCCAAGATAAAGGATTATCAAGGTCTCTCTCTCCAATATCTATATAAGAATATCTATTAGGAAAAACGACATCGCTTTTAACTCCCTCTAATTGTGTAGAACCACCACTAATTCTATAGAATTTATCTGTGGTTAACTTTATATAGCCTAATTCACCATGCGTATTTCCAGATATAAATTGATTTAAAGAGACAAGGTTTTGCACTGTACCTTTACCATAGGTTTGTTTACTTCCTATAATTATTGCCCTATTATAATCTTGAAGAGCGGCAGCTAAAATTTCTGAAGCTGAAGCTGAAAATTCATTTACGAGAATAACAAGAGGACCATCCCATATAATTGATGAGTCTTGATCTTTTAAGACCTCTTTCCTTCCTCCAATACTTTTAACTTGCACTACTGGTCCTTGATCTATAAAAAAGCCTGTAATGTCAACAGCTGTTTTTAAAGAACCTCCTCCATTACCTCTCAAATCCATTACTATTCCACTTACATTTTCATTTTTTAGTTTAAGTATTTCTTTTTTTATATCACTAGCAGCATTCCTCTGGCCATAGTCATTAAAATCAATATAAAAACTTGGTAAAGTTATAAATCCATATTTTTTTGAATCTTGAAAAATTAAAGATGACTTTGCATATGTCTCCTCTAATTCAACAATATCTCTAGTTATTTCAACTTGTTCAATCCCTCCATCAACTCTTTTTACCATAAGATAGACTTTTGTTCCTTTTTCTCCTTTTATTAAGTCTACAGCATCAGTCAGCTTCATAATAGAGATATCTACTGGTTCTTCATCCGAAGTTTGAGAAACTCCTAGAATTAAATCTCCTACATTCAAAAGTTTATCTCTCCAAACCGGTCCTCCAATAATAATTTCAGCAATTTCTACTTGTTGATTCTTTTTTAATAACCTAGCTCCTATTCCCTGAAATTTTCCAGAGATATTTTGATCAAACACGTCTTTAGCTTGAGGTGCTAAGTAAACTGTATGAGGGTCAAATTGATTTACTATTGAATTTAAATATATTGAAAACCAATCTTTTCTTTCAAGATCATCATTAAAAGCAAAAAAGTCTTTTAAATTATTTAGTATAGATTCTCTTGATTCACTTTCTAAGTCAATATCAGACTTTAATTCTTTTTCACTATCATCTGAAACACCTTTTTCATCTTGAATTATTTTCTTTGTAACAAACCCATCAAGAGTTGACAGTTTTAATCTTTTCCTCCAAATAGAAATGTGATCAGAAACATCTCCTGCATAATTTAATTCTTCAAAATCTGTATTTAAGGTTTCATCAATATTAAAATCAAAAGGGTTTTTTAAAATATCCTTATAAAAAGATTCTACGTCCTCAATTCTAGAAATCAAAGTTTCATAAGTTAAATTAAAAAAATCTATACTTAAAGATTTTATCTGATCATCAATTAAAAATTGGTATTGATCAAACTTTTCAATATCTGATTTTAATAAGAATCTTTTTTGTGGATCAATTGCCTTAATATAATCATCATATACACTTTTTGAGAAATCATCATCAATTATTTTAGGATCATAGTGTAACCTGTCTAAAACAACAGAAATTAATTCAACTAAAAGTTTGTCTTTATCTGGGTTATCAAATTTATTAACAGATAATTCAAAAAATATTACTATTGATATAATCCCAGATGCAAGTATTCCTAATAATCTCATAAATATTATAATCTCCAAAATTAAATAAAAAAGCTTATTATTTACCAGGTATATTACTAAACTTTAGTTAAACAATTTTTACTAGGAATGCTTTTTATATCTTTACCAAATTATTTCTCATTACTAATACTATGGAAAAACCTCTAATTTTAGTTACAAATGATGATGGTATTAATGCTCCAGGAATCAGATGCCTTATTGATATCATGTCTGAAATTGGTGAAGTTATAGTAGTTGCACCTGATAGCCCTCAATCTGGAATGGGTCATGCAATAACAATAAACTCAACACTTCATTGTTCTAAGATTACCCCTAAAACATCAGATCGCTTAGAATATAGCTGTTCAGGGACACCTGCAGATTGTGTTAAACTTGCAGTAAATGAATTAATGCCTAGAAAACCTGACTTATGTGTATCTGGAATAAACCATGGATCTAACTCTTCAATTAATGTAATATATTCAGGAACAATGAGTGCTGCTATTGAAGCTGGAATAGAGGGTATTCCTGCTATTGGGTTTTCACTTCTAGATTATAGATGGAATGCTGATTTTTCAAATAGCAAAAAATTTATTAAAAAAATTACTTTGAATGCTTTAAAAAACAAGATCCCAAAAGGTGTAGTTCTAAATGTTAATATTCCTGCAATTAAAGAATCTGAAATAAAAGGAATAAAAATTTGCAGACAGTCAAAAGCATATTGGGTTGAAGAATTTGATAAAAGAAAAAACCCTCTAGGGCAAGAATATTATTGGTTAACTGGAAAATTTGTCGATAAAGATAAAGGAGAAGACACAGATGAATGGGCTTTGAATAATGGCTTCATATCTATAGTTCCGGTTGAATTTGATTTAACTGCTCACTTTGCCATTAAAGATCTAAATGAATGGGATTTTAAATGAAGTATTATCTAATAGCTGGAGAAGCATCTGGCGATATATATGGATCTCAACTTATAGAAGAAATTCAAATTCTAGATCCTAATTCTGAAATAAGATTTTGGGGTGGAGATCTTATGAAATCTAAATCTGATAATCTTGTTAAGCACTACAAAGAAACTTCAATAATGGGATTCTTTGAAGTACTGAAAAATATTTTTAAAATCTTAAACAATATAAATTTTTGCAAAAAAGATATTCTCCGATTTAAGCCTGATAGAATAATATATATCGATTATCCTGGATTTAATTTAAGAATTTGTAAGTGGGCTAAAGAAAATGGATTTATAAATCATTACTTTATTAGTCCACAAATTTGGGCATGGAAGGAAAACAGAATTAATTCAATAAAAAGAGATATTGACTATATGCATGTTATTCTTCCATTTGAAAAAAATTATTATAAAATTAAACATGAATTTGAAGTACATTATTCAGGGCATCCTCTTGTTAACTATATTAATAAATTTAAATCTGATGATAATTTTTTTTATAAAAACAATTTAGATATAAATCAACCTATAATTGCTTTACTTCCAGGAAGCCGACTACAAGAAATTAAGAAAGTACTCCCAGTTTTTTTATCTATTACTAACATGTTTAAATCATATCAATTTGTTATTGGTGGAGTAGAGAGTATTGATAAAGAAAAGTATAATAACTTAACAAAAAACAAGAATGTCAAAGTTGTCTTCAATCAAACATATAATTTACTTGCAAATGCAAAAGCTGCTATAGTTACAAGTGGAACAGCATCTTTAGAGGCTGCTATTTTTAAAATTCCTCAAGTTGTTTGTTACAAAACTAGCTTTATTACTTATTCAATTGGTAAAATGCTAGTAAATATCAAGTATATTTCTTTGGTAAATCTTATTCTTAATGACAGAATAGTTAATGAATTAGTACAGGGCGAACTAAATTCAAATAATTTAAAAAATAGTATCAATAAAATCTTGAAAAAAGATAATAGATTAGAAATGATTGATGCTTATAATAATTTAATAAATATGCTTTATGCAGAAAATCCATCTAGAAAAACTGCAGAACTTATTGTGAGGTAAATTATTATTCAATTCCATGCATCATTTTAACAATTTTCCTACTCGAAAGAATCATTAAAACTCCTACAATTGCAGGAAGTATTGTAAAAATTAAAAAGAATGAGGCCATTCCATATTCATCAACAATAGGATCTATATAACTACCTGTTATTCCAGCACTATAGTTTGCAATAAAGTTTGCAACAAACCAAACTCCAAACATTAAACCAACTAAATTTTTAGGAGCAAGTTTACTAACATAAGAAAGCCCTACTGGTGAAATACAT
>SGZK01000025.1:0-9271 GCA_004214195.1 Flavobacteriales bacterium
TTTAGACAGTTAGTCTTTGATTTAAATCTTCAACATATTTCCTAAATTGCTTATCTGTGAAACTTAAATTATCAACAGTCTTACAAGCATGCAATACAGTTGCATGGTCTCTTCTTCCAATTTGTGTTCCTATACTAGCAAGTGAAGCTTTTGTGAATTTTTTAGCAAAGTACATTGCAATTTGCCTTGCTTGAACAATATGTCTTTTTCTAGTTTTTGATTGAAGTGTTTCTATATCCATTTGAAAATAATCAGACACAACTTTTTGAATGTAATCTATTGAAACCTCTCTTCTATTATTTTTAACAAATTTATTTATAACATCTTTAGCTAAATCAAGAGTTATTTCAGCTCTATTAAATGAAGACTGGGCAATAAGAGAAATAATAGCACCTTCCAATTCTCTAACATTTGAATTTATATTTTTTGCAACATACTCAGTTATTTCATTATCAATTTCAACACCATCTCTAAATAATTTGTTTTTGAGTATTGAAACTCTAGTTTCAAAATTAGGGGTTTGAAGTTCAGCAGATAATCCCCATTTAAATCTAGATAGAAGTCTCTGTTCAATGTCTTGCATATCAAGAGGAGCTTTATCTGATGTCAAAATTACTTGTTTACCATTTTGATGTAGATGATTAAATATATGGAAGAAAACATCTTGAGTTCCTGATTTTCCAGATAAGAATTGTACATCATCAACAATTAATATATCAATAACTTGATAAAAATGAATAAAATCATTTCTAGTATTTTTCTTAACTGAATCAATATATTGTTGGGTAAACTTTTCGGAAGAGATATATAAAACAGTTTTATCAGGGTAGCTTTTTTTAATATCAACTCCAATTGCATGAACTAAATGTGTTTTCCCTAACCCAACACCACCATATATTAAAAGAGGGTTAAATGATGTCCCTCCTGGTTTATTTGCAACAGCTAATCCAGCTGATCTTGCAAGTCTATTAGAGTCACCTTCTAGGAAATTTTCAAATGTATAATTTGGATTAAGTTGAGACTCAATTTGTAGATTTCTTATTCCAGGGATTACAAAAGGGTTCTTCAATTCACTAGTAAAGCTTGTAAAAGGTGTTTCAATATTTTGAGATTTTAAACTAGAATTATTTGAACTTGGTATTTTTTCTGTATAAGGTGCTTTGTTACCAAATGTATTTTCCATTTTAATAACATAAACAAGCCTAGCATCTTTACCTAGCTCTTTTGTCAATGCTAGTTTTAATATCTTTATGTAATGTTCTTCTAGCCACTCATAGAAAAATTTACTAGGAACCTGTATACTTAAAACGTTATCTGTAATTTTTACAGGTATTATTGGTTTAAACCAAGTGCTATAGGCTTGAGGTTGAATATTATCCTCAATAAATAATAAGCAATTATTCCAAACGGATGAAGGGCTTTGATTCATTTTTTGCTAACTTGGATTAGTGACATTTATAAACAGATTTAAAGGTTTAAGGTTGTAGTAACAAATATGAATGAAAAAAAATGAAAAAAAAATCGTCTATGCTATTGATTATTAAATTTTTTTTTCATAAAATAAGAAGAAGGAGATCTGTAGGAATTTTCATAAAATCTTTCAATAATTAAAAAGTTTATGGGATATATAACAAAAAAAAATAAAGTTAGATATTATGAAACTGATCAAATGGGGTTTGTTCATCATAGTAACTATTTAAAATATTTTGAAATGTCAAGAATAGAATGGTTTGAATTTCTTGATATAAAATATGAGGAATTAGAAAAAAAAAATATTTGGCTACCTGTGGTTGAATGTTCAATAATATACAATAATCCTCTTTTTTTTGGAGATGAATTTGAAATTCATATAAACTGTGAGAAGGAACCAATGTCAACAATTGAATTTAAATATCAAATTTTTAAGGGAAATAAAGTTAAAATATGCAGTGGAACAACAAAGCTAGCATTTTATGATCCTAAAACAAAAAAACCTAAAAAGTGTCCTATAGAAATTAAAGAGAAATTTTTTAATTCTTAAATAATTCATATAATCTATCATTATCTATCATTTTATAATCATAATCATTAATATTAAAATCTGGTTTAGGAGTCCCCTCATTTAGTAACTTATCTGTTTGAAATACCTTTATACAATCCCAATAATTATTATCTATGAAAAATTGAATAGTTCTTTTTCCACCTTCAACAATAACTGATTGAATACCTTGATTGTAGATATTAGTAATTATTGATTCCTTATTACTAAAATCATTTGTGTGAATATTTAATTCATCCGTTTTCCCTATTGTGTTAGAAAAAATTATTGATTTAGATGCACTGTTTAGTACATTTGATTCTAGAGGAATTCTTAAATTAGGATCAATTACAATTCTTATTGGATTACTTCCTTTATAAAATCTAGAAGTTAATTCAGGATTATCATCAATGATTGTTTGAACTCCAACCAAAATAGAATGCTCTTCAGTTCTCCATTTATGAGATAAGATTCTAGACTTTTCATTTGATAACCAGAATACTTTTCCTGAATTTAATTTATTTTTTATTGGCCCAATAAACCCATCTTTACTTTCAGCCCACTTTAATGTTATATAAGGTCTTTTTAGGTTATTAAATGTTAGAAATCTTCTGTTTATAAACTTGCATTCTTCTTCTAGAACATTAACCTTTACTTTACAACCTTTACTTTTTAAATATTCAACACCATTTCCATCTACATTTTTATTTGGGTCTTTAATTCCTATTATTATATTCTTTATCCCATATTTTAATATTAAATTGGTGCATGGTGGAGTTTTTCCGTGATGATTACAAGGTTCAAGATTTACGTATAATGAACAGTTCTTTAAGATATTCTTATCTTCAATTTTATTAATTGCATCAACTTCAGCGTGAACACCTCCATATAATTTATGCCATCCTTCACTGATAATTTTATTATCGTTGACAATAACACATCCTACTAGAGGATTGGGATACGTTTTTCCAATGCCTTTAATTGCAAGATCTAGACATCTTTGCATGAAGAAATTATCACTATTCATTTAATTCAATATTAATTAAATCTATTGTAAATTTAGATTAAATTTATTTTGATAGTGAATATTAGAGAAGTAAAAAAAAGCGATAATTTTGAGTTAGCAACTTTATTACGAAAGATACTTATTGAGATGGGGATTCCAGATAAAGGCACGGCATTTGATGACCCTGAAATTGACTCTATTTATGAAGCATATCAATCTCCAAGGTCTAAATATTTTATTGTTGAAGAAAATAATATAATAAAAGGTGGTGCTGGAATTTCTCAATTAAAAGATGAAGCATATGAAATATGTGAGCTTCAAAAAATGTATTTTGATTCAATGATGAGAGGTAAAGGATTAGGATCATTAATGATCGAGAAATGTTTGAATTTTGCAAAAGAAAATAAATTTAAGACATGCTATATAGAGACAATGCCAAATATGCTAGATGCTCAGAAATTGTATTTAAAGTTTGGTTTTAAATATATATATTTTCCAATGGGAAATACTGGACATTTTGCTTGTCCAATTTGGATGATAAAATCATTATGAATGAATCTTATTGAACTAAGAAATCTTTATAGAAAAACTTTGAATGATTTTAGTGTCAGAGAATCAGATTATTATCTTAAAATCCTTCTAAAAGAATACTTCAATCTAGATTTTACATTTATTAATCTTAATCCAGATTATATATTAAAAGGATCTCAGTTAAATAAATTATTGGAAGGGTTAGATAAGTTAAAAACTAATTACCCTATTGATTATTTAATTAATAAAAAGATTTTTTTAGATAATGATTTCTATGTTAATGAAGACGTGTTAATACCTAGACCAGAAACTGAAGAGCTAACTAATTGGATTTTAGAGGACAATAAAGAGACAAAAGAAAAAAAAAGAGTAATAGATATTGCAACAGGATCAGGTTGTATTGCTATAACTCTATCTTTAAATAATAAATATTTTGAAACTATAGCTGTTGATATTTCAAAAAAGGCATTAGAAATTTGTGAAATAAATCAAAAAAGAATTTTTTCTGAAGTTACTTTTTTAGAATATGATATAAGAGAAGAAAAGGTTTTTTCTGAAAAATTTGATATAATAGTTTCAAACCCTCCATATCTAACATTAAATGAAGCTTCAAGAATTGGTAAAAACGTAAAATTTGAACCTGAAATTGCATTATTTGCTCCATTAGAAGATCCAATTCTATATTATAAAGAAATAGTTAAATTTTCTAAGCTTAACTTAAATAAAAATGGTTTTATATATTTTGAAATCAATCCTATATATATAAAAGAAATTAAGCAAATGCTTGCTAAAAATAATCTAAATGATGTTAACTTTAAAGATGATTTTGAAGGCAAAAAAAGATTTGTAAAGATTACATTTTAAAATGAAAGAAATTAAGTCACGAATATTAAAATTAAAAAGATTAATTAATGAGCATAATCACAATTATTATGATCTCAATAAAAATATAATTTCTGATTTTGAATATGATAAATTACTTGAAGAGCTAATTGATCTTGAAAATAAATATCCTGAGTTTTATGATATAGAATCACCCTCTAGAAGAGTAGGTGGAGGTCTTTCTGATAAATTTGATTCAGATACGCATATTTTTCCAATGTATTCTCTTGATAACACTTACTCAGATGAAGAGATTGATTCATGGCATAAAAGAATTGTAAAAACTTTGGATATATCTGATATTGAATTTTGTTGTGAATTAAAATATGATGGAACCTCTGTAAATCTTCTCTATGAAAATGGTAAGTTAATTAAAGGTCTTACTAGAGGAGATGGAGTACAGGGGGATGATATAACTAAAAATCTAAAAACCATAAACTCTATACCATTAAAATTAAATAGTATATCATTTCCTAAAAAATTTGAAATCAGAGGTGAAATTATAATACTAACAGAATCATTTAAAGCACTAAATAAAAATCGAGAACTAAATGGTGAATCCTTATTCATGAATCCAAGAAATACTGCTTCAGGAAGTATTAAACTTCTGGATTCTAAAGAAGTAGCAAGAAGACCATTAGAATGCTTTTTATACTCTATAGTCTCAAATGATTTAACTATAAATGAACATTCTAATTTATTAAACCTTGCTAGGGATATGGGGTTTAAAGTTCCTAAATATGATAAAGTTGTTAAAAGCATAGACTTTGTAAAGGAATATATAAAATACTGGAACAAGGAAAGAGAAAATTTGCCTTTTGAAATAGATGGTATAGTAATAAAGGTTAATAATATTGATTATCAAAAAAAATTAGGCTTTACCTCCAAATTTCCTCGATGGGCAATCGCATATAAATTTAAAGCAGAAAACCTTGTAACTAAATTAAATTCAATTTCATTTAATGTTGGAAGAACAGGTGCAATTACTCCTGTTGCAAATTTAGAACCCGTTCTAATCTCAGGCTCAATTGTTAAAAGAGCATCACTTCATAGTTATGATCAAATGATTAAGTATAAGCTGAGAGTTAATGATTCAGTTTTTGTTGAAAAAGGAGGTGAAATAATTCCAAAAATAACTGGTATCGACTCTAATAATAGAGGTTTGCAAGAAGATGAGATTGTTTTTCCATATTTATGTCCAGAATGTGATACTACTCTTCAAAAACATGAATCTGAGGCAAATTATTTTTGCCCAAATACTATTAAATGTAGGCCACAAGCAATTGGAAGGATACAACATTTTGTCTCAAGGAAGGCTATGAATATTGATGGATTTGGTGACGAAACTATTAGATTACTATATGATAAGGGTTTAATAAATGATATATCAGATATATATAATTTAGACTATTATAGAATTTCAAAACTCGAAGGATTTGCTCAAAAATCAGTTGATAATCTTAAAAAAGGAATTGAAGATTCAAAAACAAAATCATTCCAAAAAGTATTATATGGCATTGGAATCAGATATGTAGGTGAATCTGCTTCAAAAAATATCATAAGACATATTAATTCTATATATGATTTAATTGAGATGGATTTAGAAACTCTTTCAGCAATAAATGAAATTGGTGATAAAACTGCAAATAGTATAGTTTCTTATTTTAAAGATGATTTAAATAAAAAAATACTTGAAAAATTATATAATGTAGGCCTTAACTTAAGTAAAGATGAAAAGTTTATAAATACATCAAATAAACTTGAAGGAAAAAAAATAATTGTATCAGGAGTTTTTAAAAATTATTCAAGAGACGAATTGATTAAAATAATTGAAACTAATGGAGGTGAAATAAAATCTTCAGTTTCATCAAACACTTCCTTTATAATTGGAGGAGATAAAATGGGAGGGGCAAAGAAAAACAAGGCTCAAGACCTGAATATCCCAATAATTACTGAGGAGGATTTTAATAATTTAATTTCATAAACTTATCATAAATTTGTCAATTATATTTTATATAATTAATACATTCGCAAAATGATTAGACTCTTAGGCATATTAATATTATTTATTTTCACAATTTCTTGTAATGATTATCAAAAAATACTTAATAGCACTGAAAATGAAGTTGATAAATATACTGCTGCAGAAAAATATTATAATAATGGGGAATTTAGAAGAGCTAGTGCACTTTTAGAGCAAATTATGCCTAGTTATAGTGGAAAACCTCAAGGAGAAAGGTTAAGATTCTTTTTTGCAAATACATATTTTGAGACTAAATCATATTATTTAGCTGCTATTCAATTTGAAAATTTTATTAAATCATACCCTAATAGTCAAAGGATTATTGATGCTTATTTTATGGAAGGTAAATCATATTTTATGCTTTCACCAATCTTTAGTCTTGATCAAGATGAAACAAATACTGCAATTGAAAAACTTCAAATTTTTATAAATAGGTACCCTAATTCTGAATTTACTACAGAAGCAATTGAATTAATTGAACAATTACAAAATAAACTTGAAAAAAAAGAATTTGAAATTTCTAAGCAATATTATACAATTAGGGATTATAATTCTGCAATTAGATCTTTAGATAATTTCGTAGCAGACTATCCTGGAACTATTTTTCGTGAAGAGGCATTATACTATAGATGGATGTCTACCTATGAAATTGCTATAAATAGTATAGAATCTAAAATAATTGAAAGAGTTACTGAACTTGAAAGATCTCTTGTTAATTTTCTAAGATATTATCCAGAGACAATCTTTATTGAAGATTTGTCAAATAAATTAAATAATGCAAAAAAAATAATTAATTAACTAAAAAAAACAACTATGAATAAATACAGAAACACTAATGCTTCTAGCACCACTAAGACATATGATAGAAGAGATATTGAAGAGCCAACCCAGAATATATATGAAGCAATTTCAATTATAGCTAAAAGATCAAATCAAATTAATTCAGAAATTAAAAAAGAGCTTCATGATAAATTAGATGAATTTGCTACACACAATGATAATCTAGAGGAAATTTTTGAAAACAAAGAACAAATAGAAGTTTCAAGATTTTATGAAAGACTCCCAAAACCTTATGCTATAGCAATTCAAGAATGGTTAGACAGTAAAATATACTATAGAGATACAGACGAAGAAACTGAAGATAAATAATACACTAAAACATGAGTGTTTTAAGTGATAAAAAAGTATTAATTGGTATATCAGGTGGAATAGCAGCATATAAAATTCCAATTCTTGTTAGACTTTTAATTAAATTAAAATCTTCAGTAAGGATTGTAATGACTCCAAACTCAAAGAATTTTGTTAGCCCATTAACTCTCTCAACACTATCAAGAAATGAAGTGTTATCTTCATTTACTAAAGAAGAAAAAGATAATCCCACATGGAATAATCATGTAGAGCTTGCTAAATGGTCGGATCTTATGATTATAGCCCCTGCTACTTCAAATACTATTTCTTCAATGGCAAATGCTAAATGTGATAATTTATTGTTAGCTACTTTTTTATCATGTTCTAAACCAGTATTTATTGCTCCAGCTATGGATTTAGATATGTATAACAATTTGTCAAATAAACAGAATATGGAAAAGCTGACTGAAAATGGAAATAATGTTTTGCCTGTAGCAAGTGGCTCTTTAGCAAGTGGATTAGAAGGGGAGGGAAGGATGTTAGAACCAGAACAAATTGTTGAATTTATTGAATCTAAGATTTTAAGTTCACTTCCTTTATATGGTAAAAATGTTTTGATCACTGCTGGACCAACATATGAAAAATTTGATCCTGTAAGGTTTATTGGAAATAGTTCTTCTGGTAAAATGGGGTATTATTTGGCAAAAAATGCTCAAAAGCTAGGAGCTAATGTTAAGTTAATAATTGGTCCAACTAACCTTGATATGGATCTAGATTTTATAGAAACTATTAGAATTGAATCTTCAGATGAGATGTTTAATATGGTTAAAAAAAACTATAAGAAATCTGATATTGTTATATCAGCTGCTGCAGTATCAGATTTTAAGCCTAAATCAATAAGTGAAAATAAAATTAAAAAGAAAAAAATACTTGAAAAGATTGAAGTTGTACCTACAATTGACATATTATCATATCTTGGAAAAAATAAAACTAAACAATATCTAGTTGGGTTTGCTCTTGAAACTGAAAATCCGATTGAAAATGCCAAGAAAAAATTGAATGATAAAAACTTAGATGCCATTATACTAAACTCTATTTCTGATTTTTCTCCTATATCAAGTGATGAAAATAAAATCACTTTTATCTCTTCAGATAATAATATTCAATATAAAAAGAAAAGTAAAGATCAAGTTTCAAAAGACATTTTTGAACAAATTATTAAAAGATGCTTAAAGGAATAAAAATAAATAATTATGCTTTAATTGATTCTATTGAAATGTCATTTAATTCTGGAATGACTTCTATAACTGGAGAAACAGGAGCTGGAAAATCTATACTTTTAGGTGGTCTTTCTCTAGTTTTAGGTTCAAGGGTTGATAATTCAAAAATCATAAATAAACAAACTAAATGTTTTGTTGAAGCTACTTTTGATATAAATGAATATGATCTTAATTCATTTTTTGATCTAAATAGTTTAGATTATGAAAAAGAAACAATCTTAAGAAGAGAAGTTATTCCTTCTGGCAAATCAAGAGCTTTTATAAATGACACACCTGTTAACCTTGATGTTCTTTCAAAACTAGGAAATACTCTAATAGATATTCATTCTCAGCACAATAATTTAACTCTATTAGATAATAATTTTAAATATCTAATTTTAGATTCTCTTTCAAATAATGAAAAG
>SGZK01000026.1:0-9131 GCA_004214195.1 Flavobacteriales bacterium
CCAACAATTAATCTTCTTATGATACCAGTAATATGGATTGAATTTATTAAAAGGTTTAACCATAGTACAAAAAAAGATATATGTTTAATCCTATTCTCTTTAGGGCTTTACATATTATATATAAACTATTTTAGCAAGAAGAAAGTTTACATAGATTCTAAAATAAGTACAAGTGGGTTTGAAAAATCTATAGGTTCGTTCGTTTTTGCAATAGTTGTTGCTACAATAGTTCATAATTACTTTATACAACCATTTGTTATCCCAACTGGTTCATTAGAAAAAACTTTAAGAGTTGGTGATTTTTTATTTGTAAGTAAATATCACTATGGTGCTAGGGTACCTCAAACAATTATTTCTCTTCCATTAGTTCATGATACTATTCCTTTAATTAAATCCAGATCTTATTTAAAAAAGCCTCAATTACCGTATTTAAGACTCCCAGGATTTCAAAAAATTAAGCAAAATGATATAGTAGTATTTAACTGGCCTGCAGATACTGTAAGAAAATTCTTTGTTAAAGAAAAAGGGGTTATAAAGCCAATTGATAAAAAGTCTAATTATGTTAAAAGAGCTGTTGGTATGCCAGGGGATAATTTTGAAATAAAAGATGGAATACTTTATGTAAATGGTAAAGAAAATATTCTTCCTTATAGAGCTAAGACATTACTGAATTTCAAAATATATTCTAATAAAGGTGTTTCTTCATCAAAACTTATTAATCTTGGAATAAACAACTTTTATAGAAAATATATAATTGATATATCAAATCAATCAACAACTTCCATAAATAAATTATTGCCATATCTACTTAGCTATTCTCAGGGACAAGAAAATAATAAATTAATTGTAATAACTCATAATAAGGGGATACCAATAGACCTTGTTAGGAGTTTAAATTTAAATATTGTAGAATCTATAGAAAAAGAAAAAGATCTTAAATTAACTTATGATGAGTTAAAAAAAGTGGAACTTGAAGGAGGATACGATAGTATTGTCAGGTTAATTCAAAATTCTAAATCATATAATACTATCTACTTCCCAAACAATATAAATTTTAACTGGAATAATGATAATTTTGGTCCAATTCAAATCCCAAAAGAAGGTCAATCTGTAAATATTAATCTTGACAACCTTCCAATCTACAAAAGGATTATCCAAGAATACGAAAATAATAATCTAGAGATTATTAATAAAAAGATTTATATAAATCAAAAGGAATCAACATCATATACATTTAAAATGGACTATTATTGGATGATGGGTGATAATAGGTATAATTCAGAGGATTCAAGAGTTTGGGGATTTGTTCCTTATGATCATGTTCTTGGAAAACCAGTTTTTATCTGGATGAGTGTAGATGGCTTGTTTGAAGGTGTCGGAAATTGGAAAATAAGATGGGATAGAGTTTTTACTACTGTTGGACTAGATGGGAAACCAACCTCCTATTTCCCTCACTTTATAGCTTTTATTGTTGTATGGCAATTATATTTAATTATTAGAAGAAGGAAAAAAAACAAATCTACAAGTGATCCTTTGACTTAAATAATAATTCTTTTTCTTTCTTTGTGAGACTCTCATATCCGGATTCACTTATCTTATCAAGGATTGCATCAATCATTTTTTGATTTTCAGATTGACTTAAATTATAATCTTTCGCTTTATTGAAAATATTTCTAAAATTAATACTGAAACTATTATTATATAGATTCATAGCATAGTAATAGCCAAAAAAAGCTCCTCCAATATGAGCTATATTACCTCCAGGGTTTTCAATAGGTATTTGAATTAAACTTAATAAAACATATACAATCCCAATATATTTTAATTCAGTTTTAAATAAAATCAGATTTACTTTATTATTCGGAAAATAAGTGCAAATAAAAATTAAAACTGAATAAACAGCAGCAGAAGAACCAATTAAAGACGTAAAATTATCTTTAAATACTGGGAATAGGTTATAGCTTAAAACAAAAAATATACCACCAAAAAGAATTCCATAAAAGTATGTTTTAATATACTTTTTTTCATCAAAAAAATTCAAAAAATACTTAGAAGCAAAATAAAGTATAAACATATTCCAGAAAATATGAAAGAAGTCAAGATGGATAAATGCATAAGTAATTATCGTCCATATGTTTTTAAAAAAATAATCCAATTGTGGATTTAACTCAAAAAAACTAAAAAATGAATGTGTTTTAAAATTGAATAAGAATAATACTGTATTTATAACTAATGGTAAACAAAATATTATGACATTAATTAAAATTATTTTTTTGTAAATAGGTAGATTATTGTTGAAATTATATTTTTTTAAAAAAGATAAATTCATAAATCCCATCTTTTATTATTAAAATTATTTTTTTTCCAATACCACATCATAATAAATCCTGTAATAGCTCCTCCAATATGAGCAAAATGGGCTATTGGTCCTAAGGAATAAGATGTAAATCCAAAAAATAAATCAATCAAAATTAATATTGGAACTAAATATTTTGCCTTAACTGGTATAGGTGGGAATAGCAACATTAACTGTACATTAGGAAATAACATTGCGAAGGCTACTAATATACCATACAAAGCACCTGATGCTCCAACCATTACAGCTTTAAATGATTGAATACCTGAAAAGAGTTTATCTTCCCCAACAGATTTAATTAAAGATGTGTTAATTCTTCCTGTCTCGTAGAAAAGATCTATTTCTCCTTTACTAAGACCATATTCTAATAAAATTTGATTAACGGAAACAATATCAATATGATAAATTGTAATTTGAAGTAAAGCTGCACCAAGTCCTGCAGATATATAAAAGAAAATAAATTTTTTCTTACCCCACATCTGTTCAAGTGGACTTCCAAACATCCACAGTCCAAACATATTAAACATTATATGCGTTAAATCTCCATGCATGAACATATGGGTTATTGGTTGCCAAACAAAAAAATTAGGATTATTAGGATAATGCATAGCAAATAAATCATACATTATTTCTCCTAGAACGGCAGAAGCAAAAAAGAAAATAATATTTATAATTAATAGATGCTTTACTATTTCAGTTATCCTAACCATTGAAAAAATTTTTATCTAAATATTTTTTGTCCAAAGTAACAAATATTTGTTTATTAAAAGGTGAAAGTTTAGGTTCCTTACAAGAGAATAATTGATTAATAATAGCTTGTTGTTCCTTTAATTTAAGGGTTTTACCAGTTTTCACAGAAAGCAATTTAGAAAGTTTTTTTGCTATTAAGTCTGATTGACTGAAACTTTCTTTGATGCTATATGAATCATTCTTATTTAATAAATCTTCAAAAATTTCCTCAATAGGTTTATCAGAAATTATTGGTGGTACTGCATATATATTAACAATTTTATTCTTTATAGAAAATTTAAAACCCATAGAATCAACAACATCTTTTATTTCAGATAAAACAATTTCTTGTTTTTTTGTTAATTCAATTTCTATTGGAAAAACTAATTTTTGAGATTTTGCACCGTCATCTACACTTGATTTTAAGAACTGTTCATATAATATCCTTTGATGAGCTAAACTTTGGTCAAGAATAATAACTGAGGATCCTGTTGTGGTTATAATATACTTGTTAAAAACCTGAAAAATTTTAGGAAAGTCTATTTCTTCATTAATATCAATATTTTTTTTATCAAATATGTCATTCTCAATCTTTGATTGAAGTTCTTCCCAATTTTCATTATTTTTTTCTTCTAAAAATGGATTAAAGCTAGAGTCAACTTCTATAGAGGGTTCTTTGAGTCTATTTTTATGAGAATTATATGGAATATCCATAGAGGGCTCATCATCAAAATCAAGTACTGGAGTAATTTGATATACTCCTAAACTATGTTTAATTGATGAATTAATTATTGAATATAGGTTTTGTTCATCTTCAAATTTTATTTCAGTTTTGTTTGGATGTACATTAACATCAATTTTATTTGGATTAATCTCAAGAAAAATAAAATAACCTGGATAAAAGCCCTCTCTAAGCAGTCCTTCATAAGCATTATTTATTGAATGATTTAGAAATTGGCTTTTTATATACCTATTATTTACAAATAAGAACTGATTGTTTTTTGACTTTTTAGAAAATTGAGGTTTTAAAGCAAATCCTTTAATTTTAACTAATGATGTCTTTTCATTTAAGGGGATAAGATTCTCATCAATTTTTCTTCCAAAAACAGATGATATTCTTTTTCTCAAATTACTTTTTTTTAAATAAAAAAGCTCTTCGTCATTATGAATTAAATTAAATTCAATATCTGGGTGTGATAATGCAATTCTATTAAAAGAATCAATTATATGTCTTAATTCTACAAAATCAGATTTTAAAAAATTACGTCTTGCAGGAACATTATAAAATAGATTTCTAACTTTAATCGAGGTTCCTTGTTCTGAGAAAACAGTCTTTTCTAGGGTTACCTTGTCTCCTTCTAATGATATTATATTTGTTTTATCTGATCCCTTTTTTTTTGAGATCATCTCAATATTAGATATAGAAGATATTGATGCTAGAGCTTCACCTCTAAAACCCATTGAAGTAATATAAAAGACATCCTCTATCTTTGTTATTTTTGAAGTTGCATGCTTCATAAAAGACATTTTCATGTCATTCTTAGACATTCCTTCACCATTATCAACAACTTGAATTAAAGTCTTACCTGAATCTTTAACTATTAATTTTATTTTTGTTGATTTTGCATCAATTGCGTTCTCCATCAACTCTTTCACGACTGATGCAGGTCTTTGAACAACCTCTCCAGCAGCTATTTTATTTGAAACTTCAGCTGGTAAAATTTTTATAATATCTGGCATATATTAATTATTATAAAAGATAGATAAGTCAAAATCAATTATATATAAAAATATTAGTATTAAAATAATTATAATTAATATTAAAGTTTTATTTAGCTCTTTATTTTTTCTGTTCCTAGACCTGTTTCTACTATCTTCCCATATCTTCCTTCTATCATTTTCATTGTATGTTTCTCTAGAATTAACTAACCTACCTTCAAAATTAAATACAGAAGCTTCTTCCTTTCCTTTATAGTACCTTGGAGTATAATTAAATCTCCTGTTTTTCTTTAGCTTTAAAAAATTTAATTTCATCTATTTATCTAAAGTAGAGATGATTTTAAGTGCTGCAAGTGCAGAATCCTCTCCCTTATTACCTTGTTTACCACCACTTCTTTCATGTGATTGTTCAATATTATTATCCGTTAATACACAAAAAATTACAGGTGTTTTGTATAAAATATTTAGATCTTTAATACCCGTTGAAACGGCATTACATATGAAGTCAAAGTGAGGGGTTTCTCCTTTAACAATGCATCCAATAGCAATAATAGCATTTTGATCATTATTTTGAGCTATTCTACAACCATAAATTAATTCAAAACTACCGGGGACATTAACTCTTTTAATGTTTTCATCTATAACACCATTTTTAATCAAAGTATCCTTAGCTCCAGTAAATAGTTTATTAGTTATTTCAGAATGCCATTCAGATACAATTAATGTTATCTTTAATTTTTCAGGATTATTAATTTTTAAGTTTTTCTTATTTGAATCTCTAGATAACATAATTAATTAACTATGTTTTCTAACCTTCCTAATTGAACTTCAACTAAGGCAGCTTCATAAGAATCTGGAAATTCATCTTTAATCCTTTTAAGGTATCTAATAGCCAGCCTATTTTCGCCTATTTGTGAACCTACAAGTGCAGCTTTAAATAAAAACTTTGGTGAAGTATAAGAATTTTCTCCATTATTAAAAGCTTTTTGGTAATACTCAAATGCTTCATTTGGTTGATTTAATTCAGAAAAACAATCACCTATTGAGCCTAATGAAATTGATTTTAAAAAAATATCATCTGAGTCAAATTTTTCAAGAAAAAGAATAGCCTTCTCATAGTCTTTAAGATTTATGTATGACATACCTATAGAATAATTTGCAATGTTTGCAGCCTTTGTATTCTTATATTCTTTGGTTATATCAAGAAAACCATATTTACCTTGTCCCCCATTAATTGCTAGATTAAACAATGAATCAGAATTATTATTAGCAATTGCTAAGTCAAAGAAAAATTGAGCTTGACTAAGTTCACTTATAGCTTCCTTTTCTCGAGGTTGTTTTATATATCTATCATACAAAATAAATGAAAGAACCAATAAGGCTATTATTGCTAATACAGATAATATCTTATTTTGATATTTAATAATCCATTTTTCACTTATACTTGCACCAGAGTCTAACTTTTCAAAAACTTCAGCTGTTTGACTGCTATCTCTTAAGTTCTGGCTATTTTGAGTTTTTAATGATTTTTTATATCCTCTTTTTTTAAAAGTTGCCATAATTATTTTTTGAAACCCAAAATTAATGTTTTATTTTCAAATCTTATTATGTTTTTGAATAGTCTATCAATTAATAACTATAAAAGCTTTTCATCGGCTAAATTTATTTTCGATAAAAAGATTAATTGTTTTATTGGAAAAAATGGTGTTGGAAAGTCAAATATTATTGATTCTATATACCATCTTGCTTTTACTAAGAGTTACTTTAATCCTTATTCAAATCAGAATGTAAAAATCGGTTCAGATTTTTTTTCAATTAATGGTGAATTTCTCATATCAGAAAGAAGAGAGGAAATTTTGTGTTCGTTTAAAAAAGGTGAGAAAAAAAGTATTAAAAGAAATGGTAAGATTTATAAAAAAATATCTGATCATATTGGATTAATTAATTTAATAATTATTTCACCCCATGATCGAAACTTAATTGTTGAAGGAAGTGAAATGAGAAGAAAATTTATAGACAGCGTGATTGGACAAATTGACAAAGTATATTTAAAAAGAGTTATAGATTACAACAAGATCTTAACCCAAAGAAATTCATTATTAAAATATTTCTTTATAAATAAAAAATTTGACCAAAATACTATTGATGCTTATGATCAACAATTAATATCCTTAGGAACACCAATATATACTGAAAGAAATAGATTTCTAAAATCTTTTATTCCAATATTTAAAAAATATTACAATAATATTAGTTCAGGAGATGATATGGTTAATATAAAATATAATAGCAATCTAAATGAGGGGAGTTTTTCAGAAATTATAAGCTCAAGTATTTCAAAAGATAGATTTGTCCAATATACAACTAAAGGAATACATAAAGATGATCTAGAATTTCTGATCGATGGTAATAAAATAAAAAATTTTGGGAGTCAAGGTCAACAAAAATCATTTTTAGTCTCCTTAAAATTAGCTCAATTTGAATATTATAAAGAAAAACTTGGAAGCTCTCCTATAGTTCTATTAGATGATATATTTGATAAATTAGACCAAGACAGAGTAACACAGATTGTTAATATTCTTGAAAAAAATGAGTTTGGACAAATTTTTATCACTGATACTCACAAAGAAAGGGTTGAAAAAGCATTAAAAGATTCATCAAATAAAGAGGAAATATTTAATATTGAATAAATTTAAAATGACAAATAAACAGGAAGATTTTAAAAAAATGTCTGAGGTTCTAAATGATATAGTTTCACAAAAACATATCAGAATTGGTATTGATAAAATAAAAATTCAAGAAGCCTGGAAAACAGTAATGGGTAAAAATATTGAGAAGTATACATCTAATGTAAGTTATAGAAAGGGTGTTCTTTCAGTAAAACTAAAATCATCTGTTTTAAAAGAGGAACTTTTTTTTGAGAAAGAAAAAGTAATAAAGTTGTTAAATAAGAACCTAGGTAAAAGCTATATTCTAGAAATTAAGCTTAATTAAAAATCTCACTTTCATCAAAATGAAATAAAATCTCTATACCTGCATTTTCATTACTATCAGAACCATGCACCGCATTTTCTCCCATTGATCTAGCAAAAGTTCTTCTAATTGTCCCTTCTTCAGCTTGTTCAGGATTTGTAGTACCAATTAACTTTCTAAAATCTTCAACAGCATTTTCTTTTTCAAGTACAGCAGCAATTATTGGACCTCTAGTTATAAAGTTGATTAAATCTTCAAAAAAAGGTTTTTCTGAATGAATTGAATAAAATTCTTCTGCTTCTTCTCTTTTCATTTTCTTATATTTTAATGCTATGATTTTAAATCCAGAATCATTGATTTTACTAAGAATAGGAAGCATATATCCATCTTCTATTGAATCAGGTTTCAACATTACAAAGGTTCTGTTTGTTTTCATGGGCACAAATTTAATAATATAAACAGTTTTTAAAAGTTTTATGTAAGACTTTATTTATTTTTTAATATAGTAGTATCTTTGCCCCTTATGGATAAATCCTTTGTCAGTAATATAAGAACAAATCTATCAGACAGAAAAAAAATAGTTATCATACCTCACATTAGTCCTGATGCTGATGCTCTTGGAAGCTGTCTTGCAATCTATCACTTTTTCAAAAAAAATCATAAAGTAGATATTATTTCTCCTAATGAATATTCTGATGTACTAAAGTTTTTACCAGGTGAAAACACAATATCTAGATTTGACTCATCTCAAGATAAATGTGTTAAACTTATTACTAATGCTGAAATTATTTTCATACTAGATTTTAACAACCTAAATAGAGTAAGAAAATTATCTCCCTATATAAAAAAATCTAAAGCAATAAAAATTATGATTGATCATCATGAATCACCAGATGATTTTGCTACATATGCTTATTGTGATCCATCCATGAGTTCAACATGTGAAATTATATATAATTTCCTGTCAGAATATGATAAAAATTTGATAGATAAAGATATAGCACAATGCATCTATACTGGTATAGTTGCTGATACTGGATCATTCAGATTTCCTTCTACCTCATCAAATACATTAAAAATAGCTTCTGAGCTTATAGACTTGGGTGTAGAAATAGATCATATCTATCAAAATTTATTTAATAATTATCAATTTTCAAGACTTAAATTATTAGGAAAAACATTAGAAAATTTCAAGAAAGTAAAAGATCTTCCAGTTATGTATTCTTTATTAAGTGATGAAGATCAAAAAAATAATAACTATAAGAAAGGAGATACCGAGGGTTTTGTTAACTTTGGCCTTAGTATAGAAGGTATTCTATGTTCAGTAATTATGGTGGAGAAAAAAGATGAAGGT
>SGZK01000027.1:0-8563 GCA_004214195.1 Flavobacteriales bacterium
TGAAATATTAGCATAAAGTTGATGTATAGGAATATATTTTTTCACATAATTTTCTATCAAATCTAATGATATTGAACCTAAACCTTTTGATCTGTATTTTTCAAAAATAATTACCCCTACTCCTGCCCTTTTATTTATCATATCATATTTAAATAAGTCAATAAAACCAAATGGTAAGTTATTTTTATCACTTAAGACCAGTCTAACTTGTTTATGTTCAATAATATCAAGATGAGAATTTTCAATAAATTTTTTAAGACTGTGTTTTGAAAATGGAGAAGATGTATTTGAATATTTCCATAAAGACTTATCATTTTCAGTATCATATAATATATCTAGATCATCTGGTTCTAAAGCTCTTAAGATATATTCATTTATATTATCCATGTTAAACAATCGTTAAAATAAAATTATTAAAAGACATAATATATTATTTTTACAAATAAAAAGATGAAATCCAACTTAAAAATTATAATCGTTTCATTAACATGTTCAATTATTTCAGTTTTATTTTATTCAATATTCTTAAATAATTCAACTGTTAAGGAAGAGAACAACATTTTAACATACAACAATGATTATTTCAAAAGCTTTGTTAATACTTCTGGGTTAAATAACAATCAATCTTCTAGTAATTTCGGCTCACCAGATTTAACCTTTGCTGCAAAAAAATCAATTAATGCAGTTGTACATGTTAAGAATACATCTATTGTTAAAGAAAATGATTCATGGGCATTACAATTTTTTTATGGGGATGATTCTCGAAAAAGAGTTGCAACAGGGTCTGGAGTTATTATATCTCCTGATGGATATATAATCACAAATCATCATGTTATTGATAATTCAAGTGAAGTAATAGTAACAACTAACGATAATAAAGAATATGAAGCTGTACTAGTTGGATCTGATGAAGTAACCGATGTAGCAGTATTAAAGATAAATTCTAATGAAAAGTTTGAATATCTATTATTTGGAGACTCTGAAAATAGTGAAATAGGTCAATGGGTCCTTGCTGTAGGGAATCCATATAATTTGAATTCAACTGTGACTGCTGGAATTATAAGTTCTAAATCAAGAGATTTAAATGAATATGACCAGATAAATCAATCATTTATTCAAACTGATGCTGCAGTTAATATTGGGAATAGTGGTGGTGCACTTGTGAATATTAATGGTGAGTTAATTGGTATAAATACAGCTATTCAATCGATGACTGGAGGATTTGTTGGATACTCATTTGCAATTCCAAGCAATATAGTAAGAAAAATATTTGAGGATATTCTTGAATATGGAGATGTGCAAAAAGGATTATTAGGAGTTAGAGGGGTAGCATTAAAATCTTCATATTCTAAACAACTTAATCTTACAGATACTGAGGGATTTTATATTGATCTTATTGAACCTGGATTTGGAGCAGATCTTGCAGGATTAATAAAAGGTGATATAATAAAAGAAATAGATGGAATAAAAATTAATAAATTTTCTGACTTATCTGGATACCTTTCAACTAAAAGACCAGGGGATAAAGTTAGTGTAACTTATTCTAGAGAAAATCAATTAAAGATAACTACAGTCACTTTACAAAAAGTAATTAATTAATGAGAATTGATATTTTAACACTATTTCCTGAACTATTTGATAATCTAAATTCTTTTTCTATTATAGAGAAAGCAATTAAATCAAAAAAAGTCAATATCGTAACTCACAATCTAAGGGATTATGCAGATAACTCAAGACATGTTGATGACAGTCCTTTTGGAGGTGGCCCAGGAATGGTTATAAAAATAGAACCTATTGATAATTGCATTAATAAATTAAAAAAAGCTAATAACTATGATGATATAATCTATCTTACTCCAGATGGAGAAATTCTTGATCAAAAAAAATCAAACTACTTATCAACAAAGAAAAATCTGATCCTTTTATGTGGTCACTATAAAGGTGTAGATCATAGAGTAAGAGATTATCTAATAACAAAAGAAATTTCAATTGGTAATTATGTTCTATCTGGAGGTGAACTACCTGCAGCAATTTTATGTGATTCTATTATAAGATTAATTCCTGGAGTAATTGGAGATGAATCATCAGCTTTATCTGACAGTTTTCAAGATAATATCGTTTCAGCTCCAATATACACTAGACCAGCAAATTATAAAGGTCTGGAAGTACCGGATGTTCTTATTTCTGGGAATCAAAAAGAAATTGAAAAATGGAAAGATCAAAAATCTCTTGAAAGGACAAAATTACTTCGTCCAAAACTCTTTGATAATCTTTAAAAAAGTTTTACTTTTGCAACTAAATTTGGTAGAATATAACCAAATATTCTAAAAGGTATTTTGATGGAATCTTTAGTAAACCAAGTAAACGAAAAATTAATTAAAAAAAATGAATTCCCTTCCTTCTCAGCAGGAGATACCATTACGGTATATTATGAAATTAGGGAAGGAAATAAAGTTCGTACACAATTTTTCAAAGGTGTTGTTATTAAAATAAAAGGAAGAGGTCAATCAAAAACTTTTACAATAAGAAAAATGTCTGGTACTATTGGTGTTGAAAGAATATTTCCTGTAAATATGCCTGGATTAAAAAAGATTGAAGTTAACAAAGGTGGTAAAGTCAGACAATCCAGAATATATTATTTTAGAGAATTGACAGGTAAAAAGGCTAGAATAAAAGAAAGATAATTTACTACTATGTCAAAAATTAAAGTAGCCAACCCCATTGTTGAAATTGATGGTGATGAAATGGCAAGAATCATTTGGAAGTATATCAAAAATGATTTAATTCTTGACTATATAGACCTAGATATAAAATACTTTGATCTTAGTATAGAATCAAGAGATAAAACAGATGATCAGATAACCATTGATGCAGCAAATGCAATTAAAAAATATAATGTTGGAATTAAGTGTGCAACAATTACACCTGATGAAGATAGGGTTAAAGAATTCTCATTAAAAAAAATGTATAAATCTCCTAACGGTACTATAAGAAATATTGTTGGAGGAACTGTTTTCCGTGAGCCTATAATTGTAAAAAATATTCCACGATATATTCAAGGTTGGACAAGACCAATTTGTATCGGAAGACACGCTTTTGGTGATCAATATAGAGCTACTGATATCGTGACTAAAGGAAAGGGTAAATTAACAATGACTTTTACTCCAGAAGATGGTAGTGAACAAAAATCATGGGAAGTTTATAATTTTGAAGAGGATGGAGTTGCCATGTCAATGTATAATATTGATTCCTCTATTTACGGATTTGCAAGATCTTGTATGAATAGAGCTTTAAATAAAAAATGGCCACTTTATTTGTCTACAAAAAACACAATTCTTAAAGCTTATGATGGGAGATTTAAGGATATCTTTAAAGAAGTATATGATAATGAATTTAAAGAAAAATTTGAAAAAGAAAATATTTATTATGAGCATAGATTAATTGATGATATGGTTGCAGCTGCAATAAAATGGAAAGGCGGTTTTGTTTGGGCTTGTAAAAATTATGATGGAGATGTCCAATCAGATATTGTAGCTCAGGGATTTGGTTCTTTAGGCTTGATGACATCAACTTTAGTTACACCTGATGGAAAAACTATGGAATCTGAAGCTGCGCATGGAACAGTAACAAGACACTTTAGACTTTATCAGAAGGGAGAAGAAACCTCAACTAATCCAATTGCATCTACTTTTGCTTGGACTAGAGGTCTTATACATAGAGGTTTATTAGACAATAATCAAAAACTTATTGATTTCTGTAAATTACTAGAAAATGTTTGTATAAAAACAATTGAAGGAGGAAAGATGACAAAGGACCTTGCTCTTTTAGTATATAAAGATGATATGGTTAGTTCAAATTATATTACAACTGAACAATTCTTTAAAGAATTAAAAACTAATTTAGAGAAGAAAATAAAAAGTGTCTAATATGAATTTTATCAAGGTTACAGAACAAGATTCTAATCATAACGATTTAGAGAAAAAATCTGTAAAGGAACTAGTTAAATTAATGCATCATGAGGATAATAATGCTTTAAATGCAGTTCAAAAAGTATTACCAGAAGTAACAAAACTTATTGAAGAGATAGTTCCGAAAATGGAAAGTGGCGGTAGGTTATTTTATATTGGAGCAGGAACAAGTGGACGATTAGGTGTTATTGATGCTTCAGAATGTCCTCCCACTTTTGGCACTCCTCCCGAAAAAGTTGTTGGACTTATAGCTGGTGGAATTCCTGCTTTATATAGCTCTATTGAAATAGCTGAAGATAGCTACACCGAAGCTTGGGATGATCTAAAATCTAATAATATTACATCTAATGATTTTGTAATTGGAATTGCTGCCTCTGGGACTACACCATATGTTGTTGGAGGTCTTAGGGATTGTAAAAAAAATAATATTCCTACAGCCTGTATTACATGTAACAAAAACTCCCCTTTATCAGAACACAGTGATCATAAAATTGAAGTGATTGTTGGCCCAGAAATTGTAACTGGTAGCTCAAGACTTAAAGCAGGTACATCTCAAAAATTAATATTAAATATGATATCAACAATTTCAATGATTCTTATTGGCCATGTTAGAGGAAATAAAATGGTTGATATGCAACTAACCAATTCTAAATTAAATAAAAGAGCTAGAGAAATTGTTATGAAGGAACTTAGTATTGATTTAAAAAAAGCTGATGAATTAATTATTAAACATAAAAACGTTCGTTCAGCAATTGATAATTTCAATAATGAATAATTACTTAAAGAAAGGATTCATACAAGTATTAATAGGTATAAGCCTCTGCTTTATTGGACCTGTAGTAATTTCCCAATCATTCAAAAATCAAGAACATCCCTTTTTTATTATAGTTCTTATTGTTGGAAGTATTCTTTCCTTTCTTGCAGTCTATTATGGATATAGGGGTATTTCAAATATTCTTAATGGAACCCTCGGTCCAAAAAATAAATTAAACTAATTTTGTAGTAGACTAATAATTTTATGATAAAAGTAAGTTTTCCAGATAGTAATGTAAAAGAGTTCAAAAAAGGAACTAAGGTTATTGATATTGCAAAAAGTATCAGTGAAGGTTTAGCAAGAAAAACAATATCAGCTTCTTATAATTCAGTAATTGTTGAGTTAAGCTCTGAATTAAATAAAGACGGTGATATTAAATTTTTTACCTGGGATGATAATGAAGGAAAGAAGGCTTTTTGGCATTCCTCTGCGCATATATTAGCACAGACAATAAAACACATATATCCTAAGTCTAAATTAACCATTGGACCAGCAATTGATAATGGATTCTATTATGACGTTGATTTTGGTGGAGATATTCCATCAGAAAAGGATTTTAAAATGATTGAAGAAAAATTTTTACAATTTGCTAGAGAGGATAACGAATTTAGAATGCGTCAATCCTCTAAATCAGAAGCATTAGATTATTATAAAAAAGAGGGGAATCAATATAAAGTAGAACTAATTGAAGATCTAGAAGACAGTACAATAACATTTTGTGATCATTCAGATTTTTCTGATTTATGTAAAGGTGGTCACATTCCATCTACTGGAATAGTAAAGTCTGTAAAACTATTAAATATAGCTGGGGCTTATTGGAGAGGTGATGAAAAAAATAATCAGTTAACAAGGATATACGGAATATCTTTTCCAAAACAAAAAATGTTAACAGAATATCTTGAATTAGTTGAGAAAGCAAAAGAAAGAGATCATAGAAAACTTGGAAAAGAGCTAAATCTATTCACTTTTTCACAAAAAGTTGGTCAAGGTCTTCCGTTATGGCTTCCAAAAGGAACTGAATTAAGAGATAGGCTTCAAAGATTTCTTGAAGAAGCTCAGAGAAAAGCAGGATATAAAAAAGTTATTACTCCTCATATAGGGTTAAAAGATTTATATGTTACTTCTGGTCATTATGAAAAATATGGAAAAAAAAGCTTTCAACCAATAAATACTCCAAATGAAAATGAGACTTTTTTATTAAAACCTATGAACTGCCCTCACCATTGCGAGATTTTTAATTCTAGACCTTTGAGTTACAAAGATCTTCCACTAAGACTTGCTGAATTTGGGACTGTATACAGGTATGAGCAAAGTGGTGAACTTCATGGTTTAACTAGAGTTAGAGGGTTTACTGTTGATGACGCTCATATTTTTTGTACTACTGGACAGGTTGATTCTGAATTTAAAAATACTATTGACCTAGTTTTATATGTTTTTAAATCCCTGGGGTTTGAGGACTTTCATGCTCAAGTTTCTCTTCGAGATGATAATAAACCTGAAAAATATATTGGATTAAAGAAAAATTGGGAAATTTCAGAAAATGCAATTATAAATGCTGCAAAGGAAAAAGGTCTTAGTTATAAAATTGAATATGGAGAAGCTGCTTTTTATGGGCCGAAACTTGATTTTATGGTAAAGGATGCTCTAGGACGAAGTTGGCAATTAGGAACAATTCAAGTCGATTACAGTCTTCCAGAAAGGTTTAAACTTTCTTACAAAGGCCCTAAAAACGAGGATTTGAGACCAGTTATGATTCATAGAGCTCCATTTGGGAGTATGGAAAGATTTATTGCTATACTTCTTGAACATACAGGCGGATCATTCCCATTATGGTTATGTACTACCCAAATTGAGTTATTAATTGTTAGTGAAAACTTTAAAAATTATGGTCAAAAAGTTTTAAATATCTTAGAAAATCACGAAATTCGCGCCCACCTAGATGATAGAAATGAAACTGTAGGTAAAAAAATCAGAGAATCTGAAATAAATAAGATTCCTTATATGATTATAATAGGAGAGAATGAAGAAAAAAACGGAACAGTTTCAATTAGAAAACATAAAGAAGGAGATTTAGGTGAAATGAAAATTGATAAGTTTTTAGATATTTTCAAAAAAGAAATTTCTGATAGTATACCAGAATTTAATATTAACTAAAAACAGATTGTTATAGCTATAAGAAGAAAAAGAACAAATAGGAGATGGGGAAGAAGAGTATTTAAAGAAGATCCTCACAAAATTAACTCCAAAATAACAGCCAATGAGATAAGGCTAGTTGGTGATAATGTGGATATAGGGGTTTATTCTATTAATAATGCTTTAAAAATAGCGAGAGATCAAGAATTAGATCTTGTTGAAATCTCTCCGAAAGCATCTCCACCTGTATGTAAAATTATAGATTATAAGAAATTTTTATATGAACAGAAGAAGAGGGATAAAGCTTTAAAGTCAAAATCTACAAAGATAGTTGTTAAAGAGATTAGATTTGGACCTCAAACAGATGAACATGATTATCAATTTAAAAAGAAACATGCAGAAAAGTTTTTAAATGAAGGGGCAAAATTAAAAGCATTTGTTTTCTTTAAAGGAAGATCAATAATATTTAAAGAACAAGGACAAATTTTACTTTTAAGATTAGCTCAAGAACTTGAAGAAATTGGAACTGTAGAACAAATGCCGGAATTAGAGGGGAAAAGAATGATAATGTTTATAACACCAAAAAAGAAATAGGAATAATGCCAAAAATGAAAACAAAATCCAGTGCAAAAAAAAGGTTTAAAATAACCGGATCTGGAAAAATTAAAAGAAAGCATGCTTTCAAAAATCATATTTTGACAAAAAAGTCAAAAAAGAGAAAACTTAGACTAACTCATTTTGGACTTGTTCATGATAGTGATAAGGATAACATTAAAAGACAATTAAGATTAAAATAAAAAATCGATATGCCTAGATCAGTCAATTCAGTAGCTTCAAAAGCTAAAAGAAAAAAAATATTAAAACAAGCTAAAGGATACTTTGGTAGAAGAAAAAATGTTTGGACAGTTGCAAAAAATGCAGTTGAAAAAGGTCTAGTATACGCTTATAGAGACCGAAGAAACAAGAAAAGAAACTTTAGATCTTTATGGATAATTAGAATAAACGCAGCTTGTAAAGAACACGGTATTTCTTACAGTGAATTCATGCATAAAGCAAAGGAAAAAAATATTACTCTTAATAGAAAGGTTCTCGCTGACCTAGCAATGAATAATCAAAATGCTTTTGAGGCAATAATTAAGGCAGTTAAGTGACCACATTAATAATAATAATTACTATTATTTCATTTATCACTGGTATTCCTTTGATGAAAAAATTTATGGGTTTTATCAAAAGAATTAGAAAAGAGAAATAGGATCATGATAATATCTAAAACAATACCATTAATTATTTTTTTAATTCTTTAAATTTTAATAATATAAAATACTTAATTTTGCAACATAAAATTTTTTTGGATAAATAAGCCCTAAATGAAAAATCTATTATTTGTAATTCTATTAATTTTCTCAATTCCTGCCATATCTCAAGAAAGAAATAGAGATACATCTCAAGAAAGAGATAGAGATGCTTTAATGCAACAGTATCAAAATATGAACTTCATAGTATCTGGACAAATATTAGATATAGAAACTGGCCAACCCCTTGAATATGCTACTATTACATTATCTAGCCAATTAAAAAAAGATGAAATAACTGGAGGTATATCTGATAGAAAAGGAAATTTTTCGATTGAAGTAAAACCAGGAATGTA
>SGZK01000028.1:0-8552 GCA_004214195.1 Flavobacteriales bacterium
CTACCCTTCTGTATAAGGCGAGCAACCTTAATTCACAGATATACTTGGTGTTTCACCATGCAGAGTTTACAAGATTCCACTACAGCCTAACTGTACATACTTTCTGTTGCACTATTCCTATCTAACGATGTCGGGAGTTACCCGATGCATTGCTCTATGGTGTCCGGACTTTCCTCTGTTAAAAACAGCGATAAGACGGCTTGCAAATGCAAATATAAATATTTGTTAATAATTAAATACTAAAATTACATAATGACCTTTATTTAGTTTTACTCAATTTTTATATTTGTTTAATTATGACTAATAACTCTTCAGCTTCTGCATTAAGATATAGACCTCAAAAATTTGAAGAGGTAATTGGACAAGATGCTATTGTTAAAACTTTATTAAATGCTATAAAAAATGATAGCCTTGCGCAGGCTCTTCTTTTCTGTGGGCCTAGAGGAGTAGGGAAAACAACATGTGCACGAATTTTAGCAAAAGAAATTAATAAGGTGGAATCAGACTATGATTATAATATTTTTGAATTAGATGCAGCAAATAATGCTGGGGTTGAAGATATAAGGACACTTATAGATCAATTTAGAATTCCTCCACAAATCGGTAAGTATAAAGTATATATCATTGATGAGGTTCATATGTTATCAAAACCTGCTTTTAACGCTTTTTTAAAGTCCCTTGAAGAACCTCCAAAACATGTAATCTTTATTCTAGCAACAACAGAGAAAAATAAAATAATACCTACAATTTTATCTAGATGTCAAATTTTTGAATTTAAAAAAATTGATCATCTTAAGATAGAGAACTCGTTAATTAAGATATGCAAAGAAAATAAAATTGATTTTGAAGAAGAGTCATTAAATTTAATAGCAAGTAAATCAGATGGCGCAATGAGGGATGCACTAGTTATGTTTGATAGATTAGTTACATTTACTAATGGTAATCTTTCTCTCAAAGATGTCTCTATTAATCTAAATACATTAGATATAGATACATATTTTAAGTTTTCAGAATTAATTTTTTCAAGTTCTATACCAGAGATTTTGACAAAATATAATGAAATTGTTAAAATGGGTTTTGATGGACTAAGTTTTATTGACGGTTTATCTAAACACTTTAGAGAAATGTTAATTTTAAAATATTCAGATAGTCAAAATATTTCTACGTATAGTGATTCTATTAAATCAAAATATGAAGAGATTGCAAAAAAAGTAGAAATTGATGAGATTATAGGAATGATTGATATAATTAATGATTCTGAAATTAATTACAAGAAAATCACTGATGAGAGAATCCACGTAGAATTATGCTTATTAAAACTCGCGTCTTATAAAAAGGATACAAAAAAAAAAACTTCCTAATTTCAACTAAAGATTTTAGATCTATTCTTAATATTCAAAAACATGACAATCCTTCTTTAAATGAAGAAAAAGAGAATAGACTATTTGACATACCTAATAGTAAAAGAAGTATTTCCAGTTTTTCTTTAGCAAGTGTTGATTTTAAAAATTCAATACCTAATAATGAAGATATTGAACAGTTTGATCTTCCAAATATTAAATTCTCAAAATTAGATTTATTAAAAAAATGGAAAGAATTCTGTCAAATTCAAGAAAAAAGGGGAAATATAAATCTATTGTCTGTTCTAAAAATGAATGAACCAGAACTAAAAAATGAGGAAATTATTATTAAAGCTATTAACCAGGTAAATAAAAAAGAGATCGAGAACATTTCTGATGAAATCTTAAGTTATCTAAAAAAAGAATTGAACAACTACTCCATAACTTTAAGAGTCAAACTAGAAAAATTAAAAAAAGAAAATGAACCGAAATCTTTAAACAATCAAGAAAAACTGAAATCCATGATAGATTCAAATCCAAAATTTAAATCTTTAATTGAAGAATTTAATTTAAAGTTTTAGCTTTTTTCCAGCACTATTAAAATATATTTCTTTTATCATCCCGTCAACTAAGCCAACTTTTGGGACAAAAATTTTGTTAGAACTGGACCATTCCATAGTTTTTAAAAATATTTTTAAAGCAGGGACTATAACATCAGCTCTATCTGGGTTTAAATCGTATTGTAGTATTCTTTTTTCATAATCTATTTTTGATATATTATTAAGTAATGTTATCATAGAAAAATAAGAAATTGGTTTTCCTACTTTAGTATTTGTCATATTTTGAATTTTATTAATATTTCCACCAGTTCCAAATAATCTAAGCTTAAAGTCATTATCCATATTATCTTTTATCCAAATCTTTATCTGATCCCAAACATTAGTTTTATTTTTTTTATTTAAATCTCTCACTGTTCCAATATTAAATGACCTAGATAAAGTCTTTTTGTCATTTTGAACAAAACTTAATTCAGTACTTCCACCACCTACATCAACATATAAATTTTTCCTAAATGGATGATTCTTTTCAATTGGTTTTGCATTAGAAATAATTTTAGCTTCTTTTAAGCCATCAATTATTTCTATTTCAATTGCTGTTTCACTTTTAACTTTAGCTATAACAAAATCAGAGTTTTCTGCTTCTCTAAGAGCTGATGTTGCATATGCAAGATAATAGTCAACACCATGGACCTTCATTATATACTTCATTGAATTAATTGCATTAACGAATGTTTCTATTTTGTTTTCTGAAATAGATTGATCTTTAAATGAATCTTCTCCAAGTCTTAATGGAAGTCTTAAATAACTGTTTTTTTGAAAATGAAGTTTTCCTTCATTATTTTTTATAACATAAGATATTAGCATTCTAACAGCATTTGATCCAATATCTATAGCAGCTATTTTATTTAAATTCAAACTTAAGAGTTAATCATACAAAAATAATCATAAGTATCCCATTGAGATCTAATTTTTTTATTTTTGTTTTCAACAAATTCATTCTGTTTATTAAGATTAATTAATCTAGATTTAACATTATCGTTTAAACTTATTTTAATTGTATCTATAACTTGTTTTTTAAGATCTTTTTGATAAATAGGACAGGCAACTTCTACCCTATTGTCAAGATTCCTTGTCATAAGGTCAGCAGAAGAAATATAAACTTTTTTGTCACCCCCATTTTCAAATATATAGACTCTAGGATGTTCTAGATATTTGTCTACTACGCTAATAACCTCAATATTTTCACTTAAATTTTTCAGATTAGGAATCAAACAACATATTCCTCGAATAATTAATTTAATTTTAACTCCTGAATTATTAGCCTCGTATAATTTGTCTACAAATTTATAACTTGTTAAACTATTTAATTTTAAAATTATTTCTGATTTTTTCCCTTTTTTTGAATTTTCAATTTCATTGTCAATCATTGAAAAAAGCATAGAAGATGTATAATGGGGGGATACTATTAAATGTTTATACTTCTGAATCTTATAGTTAACTTTTAAAAATTCGAAAACTTTACTAACATCTTTTAGAATACTTTGGTTAGCTGTGAATAGCGTGTAATCTGTATAAACTTTTGCAGTAGATTCATTAAAATTTCCTGTACTAATAAATCCATAGAATTTCTTCTTATTATTTTCTCGTCTTTCTATTAAACATATTTTTGAATGTACTTTTAAACCTTTGACACCAAAAATTAATTCAACTCCAGCTGCTTCAAGCATTTCAGAGACTCTAATATTGTTTTCTTCATCAAATCTAGCTTGAAGTTCTATTTGAACTAAAACCTTCTTTCCGTTTTTTGCTGCATTAATTAATGCACTAATAACATTGGAATTTTTAGATAGTCTATATAAGGTTATTTTTATAGATTTAACGTTTGGATCAATTGCAGATTGTCTAAGAAAAGCTACTAAATATGAAAATGAATGATAGGGAGTATACATTAAAAAATCTTTTTTAGAAATTTGTGTTAAAAGATTAGCTTCAATATGAAAATTAAGAATGTTCAATGCCTTCTTTTGTTCATACATTAAATCTTGTCTAGATAAATCAGGGAAATCCATATAATCTCTTCTTTGGTGATATCTAGCACCTGGAATTAAACTATCATTTGAAGTTACTTTTAGTTTTTTAATAATAAAATCTAGAGTAGACTTAGAAATATCTTTATCATAAACTAATCTAACTGGATTACTATATTTTCTTTTATTTACATATTCAGATATTTTCTTTATATAACTTTTAGACAAATCTATATCATCAATATCCATCTCTGCATCTCTTGTTATTTTGACCATATGAGTGTCAATTTTTTCATAATTATAATAACTGAAAATTATCTTTAAGTGATATCTTATAATATCATCAATTAGCATTATGTATTGTTTGTTAGATATTTTAGGAAGAACAACAAACCTACTAATGTTCTCAGGTATTTCAACTATAGCATGTATATTGTCCTGTTTCTTAAAACTCATTTTAGCAATTAGGAATGCTTTATTATCTGTAAAATCATATTTCTTCTTTTTTGAAAGAATAATTGTTACTAAAGCAGGACTAATTTTTCTTAAGAAGAAATCTTTTAAAAACTCTTTCTGAGACTCATTTACTTCATTTTCATTAATAAAATAGATACCCTCTTTCTTTAATGACAACTGAATTGAGTCTAATATTTTAGAACTCTTAGTTTGAAGCCTAATAACCTTATTTGTAATTTGATCTAAAAGGTTTATTGCTTTTTTATTCTTACCATTATCCTTCTCAACTCCTGACTCAGCAATTCTTTTAACAGTTGCATATCTTACTTGAAAAAATTCATCTAAATTATTTGAAAAAATCCCAAGAAACCTAAGTCTTTCAATTATAGGAACTTTTATGTCAGATGCTTCTTGAAGAACTCTGGCATTAAAATCTAACCAACTAATCTCTCTATTTAAATATTTATTTTTCACTTTTTATATTGTTTGAGTAAAAAATTGGTTTTAACTCAAGAATATCTGACCATTTATCCGAATCAAATTTCATAGAAAACCATCTTGCAGTTGGCAAATTTAGAATTTTATTTTCAGAAAAATAATTTGAAATTTCTGTATAAGCTGGATTATGGCCAACTAAAGTAACATTAGAGTAATTATTATTAATCTGTTTTATAAACTCAAATACATCTTTATAACTAAATGTATATAAATCTTCACATACTTTAATCTTACTAGTACTTATAGACAAACTGCGTAATAAAATCAAACAAGTATGAATAGCTCTATTTGCAGGACTTGTGAAGAATTTTTCAGTTAAAATAAATTGATCTTTTGATTGACTAGCTATTTTTTTTATTTTCTCAATTCCAAACTCTTTTAATGGTCTATCAATATCAGATACATTATTATCCCATGAAGATTTTGAATGTCTTAAGAAGGTAATAGTTTTCATCTATGGAGATAAAAGTTTAGTTTCCCATTTGTTATTAATAAAACTGCAAACTACTCTATTGTGTAACCTATTCTCTCTACCTTGCCAAAATTCTATTTCTTCAATAAATATCTCTACCCCACCCCAATAGGTTGGCTTTTTTAAATCTGAATTTTTGTTTTCTTCTAAAAATTTATCATACCTTTTTAGTAATTCATCATAACTTGAAATTATTTGACTTTGATTTGATATTATGGCGCTAACTTGACTCTTAAAGGGTCTAGATTTAAAATAGGCTTCAGAATAATTTTCAGAACATTTTTTAGCAATACCTTTAATAATCACCTGTCTTTCTAGAGGAGGCCAATAGAATGATGCGCAAATATTTGGATTATCATCTATATCTTGTCCTTTTTTACTTTTATAATTTGTAAAAAATATTAAACTTCTATCCTTAATCTCCTTCAATAAAACCATCCTTGATGAAGGAGAATTATTCTTATCTACAGTTGAAACTGTCATCGCATTTGCTTCAATTATTTTATCAGATTTTTCAGCATCTTTGAACCACTTAATAAAAAAATTGATTGGATTATCACCAATATCTTCTATACTTAAGGAATCTCGATCGTAGAATTTTCTATGATTAAATAGTTTCATAACTCTTTTGAAATATTCATTTTTGATGCTAGTAAATATATTACTGCCATTCTTATAGCAACTCCGTTTTCAACTTGATCCAAAATTATTGAATCTTTAGAATCAGCAAGTTCAGAAGAAATTTCAACTCCTCTGTTTATAGGTCCTGGATGTAAAATTATTATTTCTTTTTGCAATTTATCTATCTTTTTTCTATCAAGACCAAAAAGCATAGAATATTCTCTATTGTTAGGGAAATAAGATTTTTCCATTCTTTCATGTTGAACTCTTAAGACATTGGTAGCATCACACCAAGATAAAGCTTTGTCTATTTCAGTTTCTATAGTAACACCTAGTGATTCTATTTCTCTAGGAAGAAGACTTAAAGGACAACTTATTTTTATTTTAGCATTTAATAATTTTAAAGCATATATGTTTGATAAAGCAACTCTAGAATGCAGTATATCTCCAATAATAAGTATTTTTTTTCCATCAAGATTACCTAATTTCTGTTTTAATGAGTATGCATCAAGTAATGCCTGAGTTGGGTGTTCATTAGTTCCATCTCCGGCATTTATTATACATGAGTTAACATTTTTTGAAAGCAACAAGGCTGAACCTGGATTAGGGTGCCTTAAAACAATCATATTTACCTTCATAGCTAAGATATTATTAACAGTATCTATTAAAGTTTCTCCTTTCTTTATTGAAGATGATGAACTTGAAAAATTTATTACGTCTGCACTAAGTCTTTTCTCTGCTAGTTCAAATGATAATTTTGTTCTTGTACTATTTTCAAAAAAAAGGTTTGCAATAGTTATATCTCTTAAACTAGGAACTTTTTTAATTGGTCTATTAAGAACTTCTTTGAAATGATCTGCTGTATTAAAAATTAGATCTATATCTTCTCTTTTTAAATGCTTTATTCCCAATAAATTATCAACACTTAATTGTCCCATTGTTTATCTTTCAATATACACAACATCATTATCTTTTTCTTTACCCCAAATTACACTAACCTTATCACCTTTAATTGTATCAATCTTAGCTCCAAAATAATTAGCTTCAATTGGTAATTCCCTTTTAAACCTTCTATCAATCAAAACCATTAATTCAATAGACTTAGGTCTACCATAACTATCAATAGATGACATAGCTGCTCTAATACTCCTTCCAGTATAAAGAACATCATCAATTAAAACTATTTTCTTATTTTCTATTGATATATCGATATTTGATGATTTAGGGCTTATAGTTTTTTCACCTCTTCTAAAATCATCTCTAAAAAAAGTATAATCTAAATTTCTATGAATAATTTTTTTATTAGTGTATTTTTTAGAAAAAACACCTATAATTTTATCTAATAAATAAATCCCTCTTGGTTGAAGTCCAATCAAAACAGTATCATTAAAATCAGTATGATTCTCAATTAATTGACATACAAGCCTATTAATAATTATGTCAATCTGATTAGAATTTAAAAGAACTTTTTTTTGCATATTTTCTTATAAGTACAAAAGTATAAATTTTACATTGAGGTAAAAAAAAACCCTTCATAAACTGAAGGGCTATTTTTTTAATCATCTTTCTTTTTAGATTTCGTAGACTTTGTCTTTTTTACTTCCTTTTCTGGTTTCTCTTCCTTCTTTTTAGATTTCGTAGACTTTGTCTTTTTTACTTCCTTTTCTGGTTTCTCTTCCTTTACTTCCATATTATGAGTTAATAAATGAGAAACAAGAACTCTTTTAAATTCCTTATTAAACTCAATTACAACAAAATCTGCTAATTCGCCTTTAACTAGTTTAGATCCATCAGGTTTATCAAGATGTCTATATGGAATAAATGCTGAAATATCATCATTAAAATTAATTATAGCTCCTTTTTCAACAATTTCAGAAATTTTTGCATTATGAATCGTATCTAGTGCAAAGTCTTTTTCATATAAATCCCATGGATTTTCCTTTGTTTGCTTGTGTCCAAGACTTAATTTTCTTCCCTCCACATCTAAGTCAAGAATAATTACATCAATTATGTCATTTATGGATAAAAATTCTGAAGGATGTTTTATCTTTTTAGACCATGAAAGGTCAGATATATATATTAATCCATCTATTCCTTCCTCTAGTTCAATAAAAACACCAAAATTAGTAAAGTTTCTAACTTTTCCTTTATGCTTTGATCCAACGGGGAACTTACTAGTTATATCAGACCATGGATCAACAGTTAACTGTTTTATCCCTAAAGACATTTTTCTTGAATCCTTATCTAAGGTTAAAACAATAGCTTCAATGGTATCTCCAACTTTAACAAAATCTTGAGCAGATCTCAAATGGGTAGACCAAGACATTTCTGATACATGAACTAAGCCTTCTATTCCATCTTGAACTTCAATAAATGCTCCATAATCTGCAATTACTACAACTTTACCTGATACTTTTGAACCTTCTTCTATATCGCTTTCTAATTTATCCCATGGATGATCAGTTAATTGTTTTAATCCAAGTTGTATCTTAGATTTATCATCATCAAAATCAAGAATAACTACTTTAATACTTTGATCAAGGTCAAGAACTTCGTTAGGGTGATTAATTCTAGTCCA
>SGZK01000029.1:0-8513 GCA_004214195.1 Flavobacteriales bacterium
AGCAGCTTCGAGGTATTCTAAATTTTCCTCTTCCATTAATCTAAACCTCAAATCAATAGTAGATTTATCAAGATTAGCATTCATATCTTCAGAGTAATATATATTAAAAGTATCAGCAAATTCCTTTACTTGATCTATAGCATTAGTAATCATAATTGTTAATTTTAATGTTAGAAAAGTTTGATTTTTAAAAATAATCAATGTTTAGTAAAGGACAACTCATTTTTGCAATAATATTCATTATACTCTTCTCTGGCATAATTACCTATACGTATTTTAAAGACAGGCAAATTCATAGATTATATTATAAAAAGACTTATATTATTCTATTAATATTTTTATTGTTTATTGCAACAATAGCTATTTATAGTAATTTATTCAGATAATTTTGAAAGAAGTTTTACTTGTTTTTTTAGGAGGAGGATTAGGCTCATCATTTAGGTGGCTTATAAATAAAATTATCCCATCTGATACATTTCCATACTCTACAATTTCAGTAAATCTTATTGGATGTCTTTTAATAGGAATTCTTGCAGGATATTTATTAAGTCATAGTCATTTTAAGTCTGATATGTATTACCTACTTGTTATTGGTTTTTGTGGTGGATTAACGACCTTTTCTGCATTTGCGTTGGATAATTATAACTTGATTAAATCAAATGATTTTTTTAATACAATATTATATATAACTTTAAGTGTTACTGGTTGTATAATTATGGTATATGCTGGTTTTTATATAATTCAAAAAATTTTAAATTAAACTAATATGAAAAAAATTATTCTTCTAACTATATCAATTTTAATTTCAAATTTTTCATGGGGTCAAGAAAAAAATATATCAGAGGGACCTTTTAATCAATTAATTATTAGAGGTGTTACTTTAATTAATGGTAATGGTAGCCCTCCTAGAGGTCCTGTAGATATTGTAGTAGAGAATGATAAAATTGTATCAATTAGAAGTGTTGGATATCCAGGTGTTGAAATAAATGAAAGAAGACGTCCTAAATTAAAGTCTAATGGAAGAGAAATTGATGCTAACGGCATGTATATTCTACCTGGTTTTATTGACATGCATGGTCATATAGGAGGAGGAGCACAAGGAGCAGATCCTGATTATGTTTTTAAACTTTGGCTTGCACATGGTGTTACAACTGTTAGAGAGCCTGGAGGAAGAGGAATAGAGTTTAGTGTTGATTTAAAAAACAAAAGTTCAAAAAATGAAATCATTGCTCCAAGGTTAGTAATCTATAGTAGTTTTGGATCTGGTTTTGGCAAAAGTATTAGTACTCCTGAATTAGCAAGAGAATGGGTTAGATATAATTCAAAAAAAGGTGCAGATGGAATAAAGTTTATTGGGGCTGAACCTGAAATAATGAAAGCTGCATTGGATGAAAATAATAAACTTGGATTAGGATCAGCCATGCATCATGCACAACTTAGTGTTGCAAGATGGAATGTACTTAATTCTGCAAGAGCTGGTTTAACATCAATGGAACATTGGTATGGTCTTCCTGAAGCGCTATTTGATAATAAAACAGTCCAGAACTACCCTTATTACTATAACTATTCAAATGAACAACACAGATTCGAAGAAGCTGGAAAATTATGGGTTCAAGCTGCAAAACCATATTCTGATCACTGGAATAATGTAATGAATGAGTTGCTTGATCTTAATTTTACTTTAGACCCTACTTTCAATATATACGAAGCAAGTAGAGATCTACAAAGAGCTAGAAGAGCAGAATGGCATGAAGAATATACTTTACCTAGTTTGTGGGAATTTTATCAACCTAGTAGGATATCACATGGTTCATACTGGCATTTTTGGGGAACTGAGCAAGAAGTTGCTTGGAAAAAGAATTTTCAATTATGGATGGAATTTATTAATGAATATAAAAACAGAGGTGGTAGAGTTACAGCTGGATCAGATTCAGGTTTTATTTTTCAATTATATGGATTTGCTTATATAAGAGAGCTTGAATTACTTAGAGAAGCTGGGTTTCATCCTTTAGAAGTTATAAGAGCAGCTACTCTTAATGGAGCAGAAGCACTTGGCATGGACAATGAAATTGGTTCAATTGAAATTGGAAAAAAGGCTGACTTTGTATTAATAGAGGAAAACCCTCTTGAAAACTTAAAAGTTCTTTATGGAACTGGAGCTATTAAACTAGATAAGGATAACAACGTAGTTAGAGTTGGAGGAGTAAAGTATACTATTAAAGATGGAATAGTCTATGATTCAAAACTTTTACTTGAAGATGTTAAAAAAATGGTAAGAGATAAAAAGAATGAGCTTAATTATGAAATTTATCAACCTGGAGAAAAGAGAGAATGGACAAAAGATTTAGAAAATAAAACACCCGATAACTAACAGCTAATTTCTTTTTAGAAATTCCAGCATATTATTATTAAAAATATCTGGTTTTTCAACATTTACTACATGACCACAGTTATTTATAACCTTTAGTTCAGAAATTTTATGCATACTTGCAACCTTTGTTACTGAAGGAAGAAACATATAATCTTGATCTCCCATAATATATATAGTTGGAATTTGTATTTCAACTTGTCTAAAAACTTTTAACAATGGTACTAATTCACTAGTAAGTTGAAACCATTTCTTAAATTCTTTTTGATATAACTTTTTCGCTTCATTAATAAATAAAACTCTAGATTCCTTATGATTCTTATTTGGCATTACTATAAACGCTAATATTTTATAAATCCACATATATGGAAGAATAGATTTTGTTGAATTACCTAAAAACATAAGTATCTTAGATCTTAGATTAAGTTTTAAAATCGCTCCACCCATAATTAAAGATAGTACACGAGTTGGATACTTTTCTGCAAAGTTTCTAATTAATATTGTGCCAAGTGATATGCCAACAAAATGAGATTTTTTTATATTCTCTTTATCAAGTACTTCTAGAATATCACTAGTTATTGAGTTAAAAGTATACTTTTTCTTAAATGGATTCATAGGGATTGTTTTTGATTTCCCATGCCCTCTTAAATCTAATAAAAGAAGGTTGTACTTTTTTGAAAAATATTTTATTTGTTTGAACCAAATTGTTGAACTTCCTCCAGCACCATGCACAAAAGTTATCCATTCCCTATTATTGGAGTTATCAGATATATATTTAGTATAGTATATCATTGAATTAAACCCTTTTCAAGCATATATTCCTTCATTTCATTTTGGAGTTTAGAGGCAGCTTCCATTGCTTTTTTAGAATAATCCTTATCATTTGAAGAATAAAGGATCGATCTAGAAGAGTTAACTAACAATTTCAGACCATTATCTAAGCCATTTTCACAAATATCTTTAAGACTTCCTCCTTGCGCTCCAACACCGGGTATTAATAGATAAGAATTTGGAACCAATTTTCTTATTCTACTTATTTCATTAACATTTTTTGCCCCTACTACATACATTATTTTATCAGAATTTTTCCAATTCCTTGAAGTTAAAATTACATCTTCATAGAGTTTGTTTGAACTGTTAGATATTTCCATTTGTTGAAAATCTTCAGAACCTAAATTTGAAGTTAATGCTAATAAAAAAACATATTTATCATCAAATGAAAGAAATGGTTCAACTGAATCTTTTCCCATATATGGTGATATTGTAATTGAATCAAATTCTAAATTTTTAAGAAATGCTTTGGCGTACATATTTGAAGTATTACCAATGTCCCCTCTTTTAGCATCAGCAATGGTAAAGATTTCAGGATAATTTGAATTTAAATAATTAATGATTTTTTCTAATGATTTCCACCCTGATATTCCATAAGCCTCAAAGAAGGCAATATTAGGTTTATAGGCTACGGCAAATTTATTTGTTGAATCAATTATATCTTTTGCAAATGAAAAGATTGGATCTTCTTTTTCTTTTAAATGGTTTGGTATTTTCTCCAAGTCTATATCAAGACCTATACAAAGAAATGACTTTTTCTCTTTAATTTGGTTTTCTAATTTATTAATACTCATTATACTTCCCCTGCTTCTTTTAGTTTCTCCGTATTTATATACAACTTAATCTCATCAATTAATTTTGAGACACCCCCATCAAGAATTTTTGGAAGATCATAAAGAGTTAGCCCTATTCTATGATCAGTAACTCTTCCTTGAGGATAATTGTAAGTTCTAATTTTAGCAGATCTATCTCCAGACTTAACTAATTCATTTCTTTTTTTAGAGTCTGATTCCATTTTTTTTGATAATTCAAGTTCATATAACCTAGATCTTAAAACTTTCAGCGCTTTCTCTTTATTTTTATGTTGAGATTTTTGATCTTGACACTGAGTGACAACACCGGTTGGTTCATGAGTTAATCTAACTGCTGAATAAGTAGTGTTTACTGATTGACCTCCTGGACCTGATGAGCAATAATAATCAACTCTAACTTCATTCATATCAATTTCTATATCAAACTCTTCTGCCTCTGGAAGAACCATTACTGTTGCAGCAGACGTATGAACTCGACCTTGAGTTTCAGTCTGAGGGACTCTTTGAACTCTATGAACACCTGATTCATATTTTAAAATACCATAAACATCTTCACCTGATATCTCAAAAATTACTTCCTTAAAACCACCAGCCGTTCCAGAACTAGTATCAACTACACTAGTTTTCCATTTCATTTCTTGACAAAACTTTGTATACATCCTATATAAATCACCAGCAAAAATACTTGCCTCATCACCACCAGTACCAGCCCTAATTTCCATTACTACATTTTTTGAATCATCAGGATCTTTAGGTATTAATAGAATCTTAATTTCTTCCTCTAGTTTAGCTATATTTTGCTTTGATTCCTCTAATTGTTCTTTTGCTATATCAGTCATGTCTTTATCAGAAGTATCACTTATATAACTTTCAGCTTCTTTTTTACTAGCAATTGCAGTTTTATAATCATTTCCTTTATCAACAAGATTTTTTAAATCTTTCAGCTCTTTATTTAACTCAATATATTTCTTCTGATTAGAAATGATTTCTGGATCACCAATCAGTTGATAAATTTCTTTATATCTTTTCTCTACTATATCTAGTTTATCGATTAGCATATATATAATTAATAATCAAAATTACCCAATTCTGAATTAATCGTAAGCTTTTTACTTTTTGATGATTGAACCTTCCCTATAATCTTTGCTTCTATATCATATGAATTTGAGATTTCAATTATTTTATTTGCTGTATTTGAATCCGTATATATCTCTATTCTATGACCCATATTAAACACTTTATACATTTCTTTAGGATCAGTATTAGACTCATCTTGAATTAGTTTAAATAAAGGTGGAATATCAAAAAGATTATCCTTTATTATATGTAAATTATCAATAAAGTTTAAAATTTTAGTTTGTCCTCCTCCGGTACAATGAATTATTCCATTTATTTTTTCCCTTCCAACTTTTTCAAAAATTATTTTTAAGAGTGGTGTATATGTTCTGGTGGGCGATAAAACTAAACTGCCAATATTTAATTCTGAATTATCTATTTTATCAAGAATTTTTTTTGTTCCTGAGTAAACCAAATTATCTGGGACTTCAGGATCGAATGATTCTGGATATTTTGTAGCTAAGTATTTTTCAAATACATCATGTCTTGCTGATGTTAATCCATTACTTCCTATTCCAGAATTATATTTATTTTCAAATTTTGATTTACCAAAAGATGATAATCCAACAATAACATCTCCATTTGTAATGTTTGAGTTATCAATTATTTGATCTTTTCTTATTCTAGCTGTAATAGAAGAATCAACAATAATGGTTCTAACTAAATCACCTACATCAGCAGTCTCCCCTCCTCCATTATAAATATTAATACCATTATTTCTATATTCAGATAAGACTTCATCAGTACCAGAAATAATTGATTTTATAATTTCTCCAGGTATCTTGTTTTTATTCCTTCCTATTGTTGAAGAAAGAACCATTTTATCAACTGCGCCAACACAAGCAACATCATCAACATTCATTACAATAGAATCTTGAGCAATTCCTTTCCAAACAGATTTATCACCAGTTTCCTTCCAATATATATATGCTAAAGAAGATTTTGTACCTGCTCCATCAGAATGAATTATTAAAGCATGTTCATCACTATTTCCAATATAGTCAGGTAGTATCTTACAAAAAGCTTTTGGGAACAAACCTTTATCATGATTTTTTATAGCTTCATGGACATCTTCTTTATCTGCTGAAACTCCTCTTAATTTGTATCTATTGCTCATTATTTTTGGCAAAGTTATCAAAAAAAAAATCTTAATAAGTTTTTAATAAATAACTTTCATTAATAAAAAAAAATTTCTGTTTTTGATATACTTTTAAATTGAAATTATTAAAAGAATTTAGATTTAATAATTCAAGTAAAAAATTGTATTTATTTTATCTTTTTTACAAAATTTTTACTTGAGATTGAGAGATTCATAAAAAATAAATAAAATTTTAATGCTGCTTTCTTTTTTGATTTCAAAAAAATTAATTTGACTATTATTAAAACAAAACATTATGAGCAAGTTTAAATTAGAATATATCTGGTTAGATGGTTATACTCCTACATCTAATATGAGGAGTAAAACAAAAGTAGTCAGTGATTTCAGCGGAAAATTAGAGGATTGTCCTGATTGGAGTTTTGATGGATCCTCTACGCAACAAGCTGAAGGAGATTCTTCAGATTGTATTTTAAAACCAGTAGCAATATATCCAGACCCTACTAGAGAAAGTGGCTATTTAGTAATGAGTGAAGTATTAAATCCAGACGGTACCCCTCATGTATCTAATTCAAGATCTACAATAAATGATGATGATGATGATTTTTGGTTTGGTTTTGAACAAGAGTATTTCATTATGGACAATGAGACTCAATTACCATTAGGATTTCCAATGGGAGGATATCCTGGCCCGCAAGGTATGTATTATTGCTCTGTTGGAGGAAAAAATACTCATGGAAGAGATTTAGTTGAAATTCATTCAGATCTCTGTTTAGAGGCGGGAATTAATTTTGAAGGAATAAACCAAGAGGTTGCTTCTGGTCAATGGGAATTTCAAATTTTTGCTAAAGGAGCAAAAAATGCAGGAGACCAAGTTTGGGTTGCACGTTATCTCCTAGATAGACTAACTGAAGATTTCGGATACTATATAGAATACCACCCTAAACCTATTAAAGGAGATTGGAATGGTTCTGGTATGCATGCAAATTTTTCAAATACAACTCTTAGAACCTGTGGTGATCAAGCTACTTATGAAAAAATTTGTGAGGCTTTTAGACCAGTTACAAAAGAACACATTGCAGTTTATGGAGAATTTAATGACCAAAGGTTAACAGGTCTTCATGAAACACAAACAATAGAACAATTCAGTTTTGGAATATCTGATAGAGGAGCTTCGATACGAATTCCTATTGGAACTGTTGAAAGCGGATGGAAAGGATGGTTAGAAGATAGACGTCCTGCATCTAATGCAGATCCATATAAAGTTGCTGCTAGAATTGTAAAAACTGTTAAGGGAGTCAAGTAACCCTTGCTAACTAATTAAGGGGAATATAAATGCTATATACATAGCAAGTAATATAATCCCTTTTATTCTATTTAATTTATTTCTTTTTTGAAGATATACTAATGGTAATAGTAGAACTGAAAATGCTACTACCCAAATCATATCCTTACTTATAATATTAAAATCAATATTAGTTATTGGATTTATAGCTGATGTTATTCCTATAACAACTAATAAATTGAATATGTTTGATCCAATTAGATTTCCAATAGCCAAATCATTATGTTTTTTTAATGATGCTGCAACTGAAGCTGCAAGCTCAGGAATACTTGTTCCTATTGCAACTATTGTTATACTAATAACTCTTTCCGATACATTAAACCTGTTTGCAACTGAAATTGAAGATTTTATTAAGGTTTCTGCCCCTAACCATAAAATTATTGCACTTAGGATTATAAAAAAAATTGATTTTGAAATCTTTCGTTGACCTAAGCTTAAATCCTTATCCAAAGTATATGTATCAGGTTTTTGATAATAAAATAGATAAAACAATATTAAAAATATTAATACCAGCATAAGTACCCCTTCAATTCTTGAAATTTCAGAATTACTTGCAATAAATAAGTAAAAAACCGCTGTACTTAATACTAATAATGGAAAGTCTGTGTAATAGAATCTTCTTTTTATTCTAATTGGATATATAATAACTACCAGTCCTAGAACTAAACCGAGGTTAGCTATGTTAGATCCTAGTACATTACCCAGGGCAAAATCGGAATAACCCATTATCGTTGCATTTAAACTGACTATTAGTTCAGGTGCAGATGTTGCAAAAGATACGATTGTCATTCCAATTATTATTTTTGGAATAGATAACTTATATGATATTTCAACAGAATACCTTGTTAATAAATCACCTCCAAATGATAGGAGGATAATCCCAGAAATAATTGCTAAATAATCCAACTTTATATTATTATGTTATTAGAATACACAAAAATAAAT
>SGZK01000003.1:0-20861 GCA_004214195.1 Flavobacteriales bacterium
AGCAAAGGAAGAGCCAAAAGCTGAAGAACCAGCAAAGGAAGAGCCAAAAGCTGAAGAACCAGCAAAGGAAGAGCCAAAAGCTGAAGAACCAGCAAAGGAAGAGCCAAAATCAGAAGACTCTAAATAATTTAATTTACCGCCCCTATTCCGTTAGCCCATAATTCTTTATTATAATTTTTTAGATCTTGATTAAGAATTTGATCTATTTCATCCTTTAATGAGATCCATTTCTCATCTAATCTTTTCATTGAATTAAGAACACCATTTGTAACAATTGGAATATCTCCCTTCATTTCATCTAATATGAAAAGATAGTCTGCAATAAATTTATTTGGAAAATTTTCAACATCATCATAAGCTAATGATTTTCTTTGCATCATTTTTTCATCCCAATCTTTCATTTTCTTATATAAACCTCTTCCTTTTCTAATCAGATCTCTATCATCTATTCTCTTTAAAACAATAGATAATCTATCAAGTAAATCTTTGTTTTTATTCACATAGTCTGCCATTTCTGTAAATTGACTTTCCATATGAGATGCGTGTTTGTCAAACTCAGAATATTCTTCTCTAGTAATTTTATAATTTGGATTACTTTTAATTTCAAAATCTGAAGAGAAATTTTTATTACCGATCATTAAATTAACTTTATATTTTCCAGGTATCGCTTTATGACCTCCAAAACTCCCTTCAATATAAGCATATGGAACCCCAGGAAGGCTTGTATGCCTCGTATTCCAAACAAACCTGTTTAATCCAATGTTATTAGAAAGAACCGGTTCTCTAGATGGTCCACCATTATATGAAATAAAGCTTCTATCTAAATCACTATTAATTTCCCTAATCAGACGATCTTTTTCATCTCTAATTTGTATCCTTATATCCTTATCAACATCATCTTTATTAATGCTATAATAAACAACTATTCCATTTGCAGGATTAACTCCTGAATGGGATGATGTTCCATCAAATCCTTTATTATTAGAGTTGAGTTGACTATACCAATTACCCTTAATTAAATTCTCTGGTTTAAATAAAGCTGTCTCATTAGACCCATCATATTGTCTAATTAATCCCATATCATCTAATATCCAAAAAGACCTTCCTTGAGTTGCAATTATAAGATCGTCGTGTTTTATCATTAGATCAGTAACAGCAAGACTAGGCATGTTTAAGTTAAATTTTTCCCATTCCTTTCCTCCATTAAATGAAATATAAACTCCAAGCTCTGTGCCTGTAAATAATAAATCTTTTCTAACATTATCTTCTCTAATGACTCTTGTATATGCTCCATAGGGGATATTTCCACTTATTTCTTTCCAGGTTTTTCCATAATTTGTTGATTTATATAACCCAGGAGTTTTATCATTGAATTTGTACCTAGTGGTTGCTATATAAACAGTTCCTTTATTATGAGGAGATACGTCTATTGCATTTATAATAGTTTCTTTTAAGTTTTTTGGAGTAATATTATTCCAAGTTTTACCACCATCTTGAGTCAAATGAACTAAACCATCATCAGATCCAGTATAGATTGTATTTGGCTCATGAGGAGACTCTATCACATAACTAATTGTGCCGTAATTTTCAGCACCTACTGCTTCATTTGTATAAGGTCCACCACCATATCCTTGCTTCTCATCTTCATCTCTAGTTAAATCTGGAGATACAACAGTCCAAGATCTTCCAAAATCTTGAGTTTTAAATAAATGTTGAGCTGCATGATAAAATGTATTTTTTTCATGTTTTGACCATATAACAGGTGCATTCCAGTTAAACCTATATTTCATGTCTCTGGAAGCTTTACCTATATAATTTATTGGTTCAATCATTACCTTAGTCCTAGCCTTAGCTTTAGTATCATAAATATTTATGCTCCCCAGATAGCTTCCACCCATCACTATACTTGGATCATCAGGATCAAATGCTAAAAATGCACTTTCACCACCAGCAGATGCCGACCAATGCTTATCATTAATCCCCCCTTGCCTTGATCCAAATCCAATACTAGCAATTTTTACTGTTGAATTGTCTTGTTGACCTCCATAAAGATTATATGGGAATTCATTGTCAACATTAACTCTATAAAACTGGGCTGTTGGCTGATTGTATATGCTTGACCAAGTTTTACCATAATCAAATGTAATTTCTCCACCACCATCATCAGAGATAATCATATTTTTTGAGTTATTGGGATTAATCCATAGATCTTGATAATCACCATGTCCACTATAAAATCTCTCCCAATTTTTACCACCATCAATTGATCTGTATGCTCTAGCACTCATTACATAGACAGTATTCTCATCACTAGGGTCAGCAAATACTTCTATATAATACCATGCTCTTGAGGTTAATTCTGCAAACTCACTAATTTTATTCCAACTTTTTCCAGCATTATTTGATATAAATAATCCTCCAAGTCTTTTATTTGAATCACTTTCAATTAGAGCATATACTTTATTAGAATTTGCTCTTGATACAGCTATTGCCATTTTCCCCATTTCTTTTGGTAATCCATTATGAATTTTAAACCATGAGTCACCACCATCAATTGATTTATAAAGTCCACTTCCTTCACCACCACTAATTACTTTCCAAGGAAGTCTTTGGTGCTCCCACATTGCAGCGTATAATACTTTAGGGTCATTATAGTCAAGTGAAAGTTCAGAAGCACCACTAAGTTCATTAACAAAAAGTACATTTTTCCATGAGTCACCTCCATCAATTGATTTATAAATCCCTCTTTCTTTTGTTGGTCCATTTATGGCACCTTGAGCTGCTATGTATACTATATCTGGATTTTCAGGATGAACAACGATCCTAGAAATTTGCTGAGTGTTTTCTAGACCTAGATGTTTCCAAGTTTTTCCAGCATCAGTTGATTTATAAACACCATCACCATAAGAAGTTGTAACTCCTCTTGGAGCATGCTCTCCCATTCCAACATATATTATTTTACTATTACTTTCTGCAACTGCAATTGCTCCAACAGATGAAGTTTTAAAGTAATCATCGGATATATTAAACCACTCACTACCAGCATTTATGGTTTTCCATAATCCTCCACCTACTGTTCCCATATAGTAAGTTTGAGGGTTGTCTAAAACTCCAACAGAAGATACTGATCTTCCTCCTCTAAATGGTCCTATGTTTCTGTATTTTACATCTTCAAAAACAGATGATAAATCTTGAGTAAAAGAAAAAGAGCTAGATAGAATGGCTAAAAGTAATATTAGTTTTTTCATAATTGTATTTGTTTTTGTATCCCTCAATTTATAAAATTTCAGATATCTTTACAAAATGAGATCAAGCTATATTGATATTACAAATGAAGATATTGTTTTTGGTTTAATGAACAATGACAAAAAATTAAAATCTTTTATTTCTGATTTTCCATCTTTTGACAATATTATTAGTCATTCAGAAAAGAAAAAATTAGAATTTTCTAAAGAAAAAAGAAAAACATTGGTAGCTGAAATAAAACAACAATATAAAGGGGTAAATATTTCAAAAACATTGAATAATAACATAAATACGTTGTTAGAAGAAAAAACATTCTCAGTTACTTCTGGTCATCAGTTGAGCTTATTCTCTGGGCCAATCTATTTTATTTATAAAATTATCTCAACAATCAAAATAGTTTCTGAACTCAATAAGAGATCAAAAAAACAAAAATTTGTTCCAATTTTTTGGCTTGCTAGTGAAGATCATGATTTTGATGAAATATCTCAAGTTAATATTTCAGGAAAATTATTAAAATGGGAAAAGGAAACATTAAACCAACCAGTTGGTAAGATTAACTCTGATAAAATAGAAAAGGTTATCAAAGAATATAAAAATGAAATTATTGACTCAAAATATTCGAGTGATTTAATAAAATTGATTGATAATCATTATACTAGTTTTACAAGTCTATCAAGGGCAACAAGATCTTTTATAAACTCATTATTTTCCGAATATGGAGTAATAGTTATTGATGCAGATAGTAAGAATTTTAAAGAGATTTTTGTAGATAATATGAAAAAAGAAGTTTTAAATGGACTTTGTAATAACGCTGTTAGTGACCAAATTCTAAATATTAAGAAACATTTTAAAGATTATAAACCACAGGTAAACCCATCCGATATTAATTTTTTTAAAATTGGAGATTCTGGGAGAGTTAGGATTAGAAAACAGGGGACTGGTTTTAAAATTGACAAGGATAGTAAAAATATTTCTAAGGACTACTTAATCAATCAAATTACTGATAATCCAGAAAAATTTTCTCCAAATGTTATAATGAGACCTCTTTATCAAGAAATGATTCTTCCTAATGTTTGCTTTGTTGGAGGTTCAAGTGAAATCAAGTATTGGATACAATTAAAGTCCTATTTTGATAAAAGTAAAGTCATTTTCCCAATCTTAACCATAAGAAACTCTACATTTATTGTTAATTCTAAAATCTCAAAAAACATTGAAAAGTCAGGATTAGAAATGCAGAATTTCTTTGTTTCAAAAGAAAAATTATTAAAAGATAAACTTAAGCAATTAAGTAAAACAAATTTAAATTTTGATGATTTAAGAAAAACTCTCTTGAATCAATTTGAGTATTTTAAGAAAATATCTAGAGAAACTGATAAATCTTTTATAGGTGCTATTTCTGCTCAAGAAAAAAAACAGTTAAATGGCATAGAAAATCTAGAGAAAAAATTCTATAAAGCTCAAAAAATAAAATATCAACAAGAGCTTGACAAGATAGAGCAAATATATAATTTCTTATATCCAGATAATATTCCTCAAGAAAGGGTAATTAACTTTGGGAATATATACTCAGAGCTAGGGAACAATTTATTTAAAATTTTAATAAAGAATTTCAAACCTTTTGAAAATAAAATTTTAGTCTTAGAACTTGAAGATTGATATATAGTTGTATTTTTGCTCATGGAAAATAAAGTCCTAATTGTTGATTTTGGATCACAATATACTCAACTTATAGCCAGAAGGATTCGCGAACTATTTATTTTCTGTGAGATACATCCATATAATAATTTACCTAAAAAACTTCTAGACTATCAGGCAGTTGTTTTCTCTGGTTCTCCTTATTCTGTGTATCAAGAAGAATCTCCAGATATTGATTTAGAAAAATTTTTAGGAAAGACACCAGTTCTGGCAATTTGTTATGGAGCTCAATTTATTGCAAATAATCTAAAGGGAAAAGTTGAGAATTCTAATTCAAGAGAATATGGTAGAGCTAGATTGACATTTATAGACAATGAATCAATTTTATTTAATGGAATTTCTGAAGAAAATCAAGTTTGGATGAGTCATGGAGATACAATAGTTGAATTACCTAAACATGCTAAATTAATAGCAAGTACTGAATCAGTCAAAAATGCAGCTTATTCATTAAGCGAAATAAAAGTATTTGGTTTGCAATTTCATCCAGAAGTTTTTCATACTGATAATGGACTGAAAATTTTTGAAAACTTCTTTTTAAATATTTTGAAATTTAATCAAGATTGGACTCCAAAATCATTTATCCAAGACTCTATAACTGAGATAAAGACTAAAGTAACTAATGATAAAGTAATACTTGGGATTTCAGGTGGAGTAGATTCGACTGTTGCAGCTATTCTTTTAAATAAAGCTATTGGGAATAACCTTCATTGTGTGTTTGTCAATAATGGTTTATTAAGAAAAGATGAATTTAATGAAGTCCTTACCCAATATAAAGGAATGGGGTTAAATGTTATTGGAGTAGACGCATCAAACTTGTTTATTGAGAGGCTAAAAGGCATAACAGATCCAGAAGAAAAAAGAAAGACGATTGGTTCAATTTTTATAGATGTCTTTGAAAAAGAATCTAAAAAAGTTAAAGATGCAAAGTGGTTAGCTCAGGGAACAATTTATCCAGATGTGATTGAATCTATATCTGTTAAAGGCCCTTCATCAACAATTAAATCTCATCATAATGTTGGAGGGATTCCAGATAAAATGAATTTAAAAATTATTGAGCCATTAAAAATGTTATTTAAAGATGAGGTAAGAAGGATTGGAAAATCTTTAGAGATAGATCAAAATATATTAAATAGACACCCATTTCCTGGTCCAGGTTTGGGAATTAGAATAATTGGAGAAGTAAATCGGGAAAGTATAAGATTGGTACAAGAAGCTGATAAGATATACCTAGATTCATTGAAAAAATGGAATTTGTATGATAAAATATGGCAGGCAGGTTCAATTCTTCTACCTGTTAAAAGTGTTGGTGTTATGGGTGATGAAAGAACTTACGAAAGATGTGTTGCACTTAGAGCTGTAGTTTCAACTGATGGGATGACAGCAGATTGGTATGAGTTTCCAAGTAGTTTTTTAAAGGAGGTTTCAAATAACATAATAAATAAAGTTTCAGGGATTAATAGAGTCGTTTACGATATAAGCTCAAAACCTCCAGCAACAATTGAATGGGAATAAATTCATCAATGGAAGAATTATATAAATCATTTGAACCTATGTTGACTCCAAAAGAAATGATTAGAATGGGTGTTTTTGGTGGAACTTATTTTAGTAAATTAGTGGATTATAGGATATTTCCTAAGGATTGGTTTTTAGATATTGATGAAAAATATTTTATCTCTAAAGTATATCAAAAGGATTCAAATTATTTTAAAATCAAATCTGGTCAATCTCAAGAAGAATGGGAACTGAAAGGGTGGATTCACAAAGATGATCCTAGAGGATGGTTTGAGTGGTATTGTAAATTTTTTAATGGAAGAAGGCATGAAGATGATGAAAGGCAAATAAAAAGATGGCTTGCATTTTGCGGCCCTAAAGGAAGGTTTAGAAATAATATATATAATAAGATATATGAGGCGGGAGTTAGGATTGAAGATTCAAATAAAATATCTCCTAGAATTCAACAATCATTGCTTCACTGGTCTTATAAAATAAATAACGGGGATTATGAAAAATGGAAATTAGATAATCAAAAAAGAATATGAAAAAATCAATACTAATGTTTTTTATATCACTTAGTTTTTGTTTCTCACAGGGACAAATAACTGATACTATATTTCATAGAGTTAAGAAGAATGAGACTCTTTATTCTATCTCTAATCAATATTCAGTTGATATAAGTGATATTATTTCACTAAACCCTGATCTTAAGGATAATCGCTTAAAGAGGAGATCTAGAATTATGATTCCTGTTTTCTCAGAAGTAATATCAGCAGACATAGTAATTTCAGATTCTTTAAATATTAATACTGAAATAAATGAAATATTGGATTTAAAAACCATGGTTTTAGAATCAAAGAATTTGAATAATAACCTAACACTTTCACTTTTACTCCCTTTTAATACTTCTTCTATTGAACTTGATTCAATTGATAAAGTTGAACAATTATTTAAAACTAGAAATTTATATACTATTTCACTTGACTTCTATTCAGGTGTTTTATATGCCTTAAATGAGCTTCAAAAAACAGGTGTTAATGTAAAGCTTGATGTTTATGATACAGAAAATAGTTTTTTAAAAATTGAGAGTATTGTTAAAGATGTTGCTGCAAATAAAAGTGATGCTATAATAGGACCTATTATACCTGATAATTTTGATTTTATTTCAAAATTAGAAGTTATAAGTAAAATCCCTAGAGTTTTCCCTCTATCTACCAATCCAGTTAATATGCTTAGTGGTGTAATTCAGGCTGTAACTCCCAAAAGATTTTTAAGAAATAAAATGATTGAGTACTTAAAGAATAATTTATCTCCAGAAGATAATATAGTTATAGTTGCTGATTCTTTAAATAGGGATATTGAAGGGGATTTAAAAAATATTTTTCCAAACTCAATAACATTAAGACCAGAATCAGAAGGAGGATATATACTTCCAGAATTAGTAGACTCACTATTAGTAGACAGTTTGCCAAATAAAGTTATTGTAGAAACAGAAATTTTTACTTTCATATCAAGTATTATTTCACAAATGAATTCTCAAATTTCTAATGAAAGAAAAGTCCAATTATTTACTACATATAGAGGAAATATTTATGATGATTCAAATATAAATATTAAAGATCTTGGGAATTTAAATTTTACTTATTCATCAATGACAAAACCTACAACAATAGATACATTGAATTCATTTACCTCTGGATATATTGATCTTTTTGGTAATTTTCCAAATAAAGATGTTGTTAAGGCATTTGATATTACTACAGATATTTTACTTAGACTAGCATTACACAAGAAGCTAGATAAATCTTTTAAATACGGAGATCAAAAATATATTCAAAACAGATATAATTATGTAAAAGATTCATTAGGCGGCTATATTAATAATGGCTTTTATATTTTAAGGCATTCTGAATATAACATAGATGAGATTATTAATTAAAAGAATCAATTTTACTTTAATATTTTGTAAATTTGAGTCCGGAACATTTTATTGAAATCCGGATGACTAAACCAAAATATATATTTGTAACAGGAGGTGTTACTTCTTCCCTAGGTAAGGGGATAATTTCAGCATCATTAGCAAAGCTTCTTCAATCTCAAGGATATAATTCTGCAATTCAAAAACTTGATCCATATATTAATGTAGATCCTGGAACTTTGAATCCATATGAGCATGGTGAATGTTATGTTACGGATGATGGTGCAGAGACTGATCTAGACCTTGGCCATTATGAGAGGTTTCTAGGAACAAATACGTCTCAAAAAAATAATATTACTACTGGAAGGATTTATCAAAATGTTATTAATAAAGAAAGAAAAGGAGAATTCCTTGGGAAAACAGTCCAAGTTATTCCTCATATAACAAATGAAATAAAAGAAAATATAAGAAATCTAGCAGAAGATAAGTCTTTAGATATTGTAATAACTGAGATTGGAGGTACAGTTGGAGATATAGAATCACTACCATATATAGAAGCTGTAAGACAAATAATTTATGAAGAAGGCTCTGAAAATGCTATAGTAATTCATCTTACTTTATTACCATACTTAACTGCTACTAGAGAGCTTAAAACAAAGCCTACACAACATTCTGTTAAAACTTTAATGGAATTAGGATTAAAAGCTGATATATTGGTTTGCAGATCTGAAAAGACAGTTAATCTAGATTTAAGAAAAAAAATTGCTCTTTTTTGTAATGTAAAAATAGATTCTGTCATTGAATCAATTGATGTTGATACAATCTATGATGTTCCTTTAAAAATGATGGAAGAAGGATTAGATACTATAGCTTTAAAAAAATTAGACTTAAAATCTAAAGAACCAAATCTAGATAAATGGAAAAATTTTCTTCATAAATTAAGAAATCCTAAAAATGAAATTCAAATTGGTTTGATTGGAAAATATATTGAGTTAAATGATTCTTATAAATCTATTCTAGAATCATTAATTCATGCAGGTACTGAAAATGATGTTAAAGTAAATGTTAAGTCAATCCATTCAGAATATATTGATGAAGATAATGTTAATGACCTTTTAGATGGTCTAAATGGATTGATAGTTGCTCCAGGATTTGGTCAGAGAGGTATTAATGGTAAAATTCTAACTATTGAGTTTGCAAGAGTTAATAATATCCCCTTTTTTGGAATCTGTTTAGGAATGCAAATGGCAGTTATAGAGTATGCAATAAATGTTAAAAAAATAAATGATGCTAATTCAACTGAAATTTCAGAAAAATGTAAGAACCCTATTATTGACCTTATGACTAATCAAAAAGAAATAATTAATAAAGGTGGAACAATGAGGTTGGGGGCTTGGGATTGTGAGATAATAAAAAACACAAAATCATATTCCATATATAATAAAAAACTTATATCAGAGAGACATAGGCATAGATATGAGTTTAATAATGATTATAATGATAAAATTTTTGATGAAAATTTTATGAAAGCAGGGATAAATCCAAAAACAGATTTAGTTGAAATTATTGAGAATAATAGTCATCCATGGTTTATTGGTGTGCAGTTTCATCCTGAGTATAAAAGCAGTGTTTCAAATCCACACCCTCTGTTTGTTGATTTTGTTGGAGCTAGTTTAAAAAATTTTTTAAAAAATAATTAAGAAATGGAAGAAAATAAAAATGATCCTCTTCAGTTTATAGGTTTTCTTTTGATATCTATAATATTGATGGCTTGGTTCTATACTTCTCGAAATATCCCTGAAATAGTTGAAAATGATATAGAGACAATTGAAAAAACTATATCTGAAGATGAAGTATTTATTGATAACAATATTGAAGAAATTAATGAGAATAGTGAATATAATTTTGAGCAGAAAAAACTTATTCTTGAGAATGATAAGATATACATCGAGATAGACTCTAAGGGAGCAAATATTACTCTGCTTCATCTTAAAGAATTCACAAATTATAATAATGACTCATTGATGTTAGTGGATTCCAATAATTATAGTTTTAATATTTCAATTCCAAATAATTTTAATTCTGAGGAAATAATATTTGATTCTGATATTATAGAGAGAAATAAAAAAGTTAAACTTACTGGATATATTTCTGACAAAGATTTTATTGAGATTACTTATAATTTAGATAGTGATTCCTATATGCTGGATTATCAGTTAAAATTAAATGGATTCGAGACTTATTCTAATCAAAATGACTTTTCAATTTCTTGGAATAAGGATTCTTTTAGAAATTCTAAAAGTCTTGACTATGAAAATAGGTATACAGCTTTGAGTTATGGTTTTGAAGATGAGAAAGATTCATATTTGACTGTTACTGGAGATGCAGATAAAGTTATTGATGATGTTAATTGGATTTCTTATAGAGAACATTTCTTTAGCTCTATTCTGATGTTTGAGAATAAGTTAGATCAAATACAGATTTTTTCAGAGAACTTAGCTAGTATTGAAGAGCTTGAGAAAAAATATACTAAAAGATTTTCTACTATAATTCCTATTGATACTAATAATTCTGGTTTAGATTTTAGATTTTATTTTGGACCAACTGATTACCATACTCTAAAAGAATATGATCTTGGTATTGAAAGATCAGTTCCAGTAGGTTGGGGAATCTTTGGATGGATTAATACGTTTATTTTCTTTCCATTATTTTCTTTTCTAACTAAATATTTTTCCTATGGAATTTCAATAATAGTGTTAACTATTATAGTTAAGATTTTAATTGCTCCTATTACATATAAACAATACTTATCTCAAGCAAAAATGAAAGTTTTAAAACCAGAGATTGAGGAGATAAATAAAAAATATAAAGATGACCCTATGAAAAGACAGCAGGAGACCATGAGTCTTTATACTAAATCTGGCGCTAATCCTATGTCTGGGTGTTTACCTGCTTTAGCACAAATGCCAATATTTTTTGCACTTTTTGTTTTCTTTCCTGCTGCATTTAGTTTAAGACAAAAAAGTTTTTTATGGGCAGATGATTTATCTTCTTTTGATTCAATACTTGATTTAGGCTTTTATATTCCTTTATACGGAGACCATATAAGTCTTTTCCCAATTTTAGCATCTGTAGCAATATTCTTCTATACAAAAATGACTACTGGAGGACAGATGATGCCTTCTTCTCAAACTGGTGGCGTTAATATGAAATTAATTATGTATATGATGCCTATAATGATGCTATTCTTTTTTAATAACTACGCAAGTGGACTAAGTCTATATTATTTTGTATCAAATCTTTTAACAATTATATTAATGCTCCTAATCAAGAGATTTTATATTGATGACAAAAAAATATTAACTCAAATTGAGGAAAATAAGCAAAAACCAGTAAAAGTTGGAGGATTTAGAGCAAGACTTCAAAAAGCAATGGAGGAAGCTGAAAAGCAGAAAAGAAATAACGAAAAGAGAAGATAGTTAGCTATGAAAAGTAAAAAAGTTGTAATTGCACTATCAGGAGGTGTAGATTCAAGCGTAGCAGCATATTTATTGAAAAAACAAGGCTATAATTTAATTGGACTTTTTATGAAGAATTGGCATGACGAGAATGCCACAATTTCAGATGAGTGTCCCTGGCTTGAGGATAGTAATGATGCAATGCTAGTTGCAGAGAAATTAAAAATACCTTTTAAAACTGTTGATTTAAGTAAAGAATATAAAAAAAGAATAATTGACTATATGTTTAAAGAATATTCAAATGGAAGAACACCAAATCCCGATATACTTTGTAATAAGGAGATAAAATTTGATGTGTTTATGAAATTAGCACTTTCTTTAGATGCGGATTATGTCGCAACTGGACATTATAGTCAAATAGAATTGACTAATAATTCAGAATATAGACTTTTGCAAGGAGTTGATAAAATTAAAGACCAGTCTTACTTTTTATGCCAACTAAACCAAAAACAATTAAGTAAAATATTATTTCCAATAGGACATTTAAAAAAGTCTGAGGTAAGAGATATTGCTAAGAAAAATTATCTAATAACAGCTGATAAAAAAGATTCCCAGGGACTTTGTTTTGTTGGTAAGATTAGGTTGCCTGAATTTTTACAACAAAAATTAAAAAGAAAGAAAGGAGATATAATCGAAATTCCTAGTGATTCAAAAGTTTTTAAAGTTAAAAGTGAGGGTGATCAATCTAGGTTAAATGATTTATCAAAAAAATATAATTTTTCAAAAAATGATGGTAAAATCATTGGTGAGCATAATGGAGCTTATTATTATACAATTGGTCAAAGAAAAGGACTTGCTATAGGAGGTTATGATGAGCCAATATTTGTGATTGGAATTAATACTAAATCAAATGAAATTTTTGTTGGAAAAGGGAAAAATCACCCAGGATTAATAAAAAAAGCCATTAAGATAGACATAGGAACAATTAATTGGGTAAATGAGTCATATAATATTGATCTTATAAAGACTTTAAAACTTAAAGCAAGAATTAGGTATAGACAGCCTTTACAGGATATAACAATTCATATTTATAGGAAAAATCTTTTTATTGAATTTAATAAATATCAAACTGCAATAACCTCTGGGCAGTTCCTAGCTTTTTATCATAAAAATGAGTTAATCGCTTCTTGTGTAATTTCTTAGATAAAAAAACCTGCTTTTTTGTTAAAAAAAACATACTGAAATCAGTGTTATAACCAAAAAAATATTTTAAATTTGCACGCTTAAAAGTGGAATTTAATTTAATGGTATGCCAACAATATCGCAATTAGTAAGAAAAGGAAGAGGTACTCAATCTAAAAAGAGTAAATCTGCTGCGCTTGAGTCGTCACCTCAAAAAAGAGGTGTATGTACAAGAGTTTATACTACAACTCCAAAAAAGCCTAACTCTGCAATGAGAAAAGTCGCAAGGGTTAGATTAACAAATGGTAAGGAGGTTAATGCATACATTCCAGGTGAAGGACATAATCTACAGGAACACTCAATAGTTTTGGTAAGAGGTGGAAGAGTAAAGGATTTGCCAGGTGTTAGATATCACATTGTTAGAGGAGCACTTGATACTGCAGGTGTAGAGGGGAGATTGCAAAGGAGGTCCAAATATGGTGGAAAAAAACCTAAAAAATAATCCTCATCATGAGAAAAAAACAATCGAAAAAGAGACCCCTAATTCCTGATCCTAAGTTCAATGACCAACTTGTAACAAGATTTGTTAATAACCTTATGTTACAGGGTAAAAAATCAAAAGCTTATAAGATTTTCTATGATGCAATGGAAATCGTAGATCAAAAAAATGAAGATAAAGAAAAAACTTCTCTTGATCTTTGGAAGGATGCTTTATCGAATGTAATGCCTCATGTAGAAGTTAGGAGTAGGAGAGTTGGAGGAGCTACTTTTCAAATTCCTCAGCCAATAAGACCTGATAGAAAAATTTCTATTGCAATAAAGTGGTTAATTGATTCCTCAAGAAAGAGAAATGAAAAATCAATGGCACTTAAGTTAGCACAAGAAGTAATATCAGCTGCAAAAGAAGAAGGCGCAGCTGTTAAAAAAAGAGTTGATACTCATAAAATGGCAGAAGCTAACAAAGCTTTTTCTCACTTTAGATTTTAATTTATTCAAATGGCAAGAGATTTAAAATATACAAGAAATATTGGTATTGCAGCTCACATTGATGCTGGTAAGACAACAACTACTGAAAGAGTGCTTTTTTATACTGGTGTAAGTCACAAAATTGGAGAAGTTCATGATGGTGCTGCAACTATGGATTGGATGGAACAAGAACAAGAACGAGGCATAACAATTACTTCAGCTGCTACTACTTGTAATTGGAATTTCCCAACAGATCAAGGTAAAAATATTGACACTACAAAATCTTATCATTTTAATATTATTGATACTCCTGGACATGTTGATTTTACAGTTGAAGTAAATCGTTCGCTAAGAGTTTTAGATGGACTCGTTTTCCTTTTTTCAGCTGTTGATGGAGTAGAACCTCAGTCTGAGACAAACTGGAGATTGGCTGACAATTATAAGGTTCCAAGAATTGGATTTGTTAATAAAATGGATCGTCAGGGATCTAATTTTTTAGGAGTTTGTAATCAAGTTAAGGAAAAACTACAATCTTTGGCTGTACCAATTGTTTTGAATATTGGAGATGAAGAGGATTTTAAAGGTATAGTTGACTTAGTAAAGAATGTTGGAGTTGTTTGGCATGAAGAGAATTATGGATCTACATTTGATATCATTGATATTCCTGAAAATTTAAAATCTGAATCTAAAAAGCTTAGAGGAGAACTTATTGAGGCTGTTGCTGAGTATGATGATAAATTATTAGAAAAATATTTTGATGATCCAGATTCTATTTCTGAAGATGAAATTCATGCTGCTTTAAGGGCAGCCACTAAGGAGATTAGTATCATTCCTATGGTATGTGGTTCTGCATTTAAAAATAAAGGTGTTCAATTTTTGTTAGATACTGTTTGTAGATACCTCCCATCTCCAGAGGATAAGGATGCTATTGTAGGAACTAAACCTGATTCTGATGAAGAGATCTCTAGATTACCAAAGGTTGATGAGCCTTTTTCTGCTCTAGCTTTTAAAATAGCGACTGATCCTTATGTAGGAAGGTTGGCTTTTTTTAGGGTTTATTCTGGAAGACTTGATGCCGGTTCATATGTTTTAAACAATAGGAATGATTCAAAGGAAAGAATTTCAAGAATATACCAGATGCATTCAAATAAGCAAAATGCCATCGATTATATTGAGGCTGGAGATATAGGTGCAGCTGTTGGCTTTAAGGATATAAAAACTGGAGATACTTTATCCGCCGAAAAAAGTCCAATAATTCTTGAAAGTATGATATTCCCTGATCCAGTTATTGGAGTTGCAGTTGAACCTAAAACAAAAGCAGATATTGACAAATTAGGAATGTCATTAGCAAAATTAGCTGAAGAAGATCCAACATTTCAAGTAAAAACTGATGAGGCATCTGGTCAAACTATAATTTCTGGTATGGGAGAACTTCATCTTGATATTATTGTTGATAGACTTAAAAGAGAATTTAAAGTTGAAGTAAATCAAGGTAAACCTCAAGTAGAATATAAAGAATCTTTAACCCAAATAGCTAAACACAGAGAGGTGTATAAAAAACAAACAGGTGGTAGAGGTAAATTTGCAGATATAGTTTTTACTTTAGAACCTGGGGAAGAAGGAAAACCAGGATTAGAGTTTATTAATAAAATAAAAGGTGGTAACATACCTAAAGAATATATTCCATCAGTTGAGAAAGGGTTTAAACAATCAATGCAAAATGGTCCATTAGCTGGATTTGAAGTTGATTCTATGAAGGTGACACTAGAAGATGGTTCATTTCATCCTGTAGATTCTGACTCTTTATCTTTTGAATTAGCTGCAAAACTAGCTTTTAAAGAAGCTTCTAGAGCTGCAAAAGCAGTTATTATGGAGCCTATTATGAAACTTGAAGTTCTAACTCCCGAAGAAAATATGGGTGATATAGTTGGTGACTTAAATAGGAGAAGAGGTCAAGTTAATTCTATGGATGATAGAGCAGGATCAAAAGTTGTTGCAGCTGAAGTTCCTCTTTCAGAAATGTTTGGTTATGTAACTTCATTAAGAACATTGTCTTCAGGAAGAGCTACTTCTACTATGGAATTTTCACATTATTTTGAAACACCGTCAAATATTTCAGAATCAGTCATTTCAGAAATTAAAGGAAACATACAAGAAGAATAATTATGAGTCAAAAAATTAGAATAAAATTAAAATCTTACGATTACAATCTTGTAGATAAGTCTGCTGACAAGATAGTTAAAACTGTTAAAAGTACTGGTGCTATTGTTACAGGCCCAATTCCTTTACCAACTCATAAAAAGATATTTACTGTTCTTAGGTCTCCTCATGTTAATAAGAAATCTAGAGAACAATTTAAGTTATGTAATTATAAGAGATTACTTGATATTTATAGTTCATCTTCAAAAACAGTTGATGCATTAATGAAATTAGAATTGCCAAGCGGTGTTGAAGTTGAAATAAAAGTTTAAAAATAGTTATATGTCTGGATTAATAGGTAAAAAAATAGGAATGACAAGTCTCTACGATAATAGTGGAAAGAATATTCCATGTACTATTCTTCAGGTTGGTCCATGTACAATAACACAGATAAAAACTAAAGAAAAAGATGGTTATTCATCTTTTCAATTAGGTTTTGATGATATTAAAAAAGAAATAAATAAGGCAAGGCAAGGTCATTTTAAAAAGAGTAAATCATCTCCTAAAAGAAAACTTGTTGAGTTTGGTGGATATGAAGGTGAATTTAAAGTTGGAGATAAAATTACAGTTGATCATTTTTTTGAGGGTGAATTCGTTGATGTTTCAGGAATATCTAAAGGAAAAGGATTTCAAGGAGTAGTTAAAAGACATGGGTTTTCTGGTGTTGGAGATTCAACACATGGTCAGCATAATAGAAATAGAGCCCCTGGATCAATTGGGGCTGGTTCAGACCCATCAAGAGTATTTAAAGGAATGAAAATGGCTGGTCAAACAGGTTCATCAAAGGTTAAAGTTCTTAATCTTAAGGTAGTTAAAGTAATGAATGAAGAAAATTTACTTTTGGTTAAAGGCAGTGTGCCAGGTCATAATAATTCTTATATAATTGTTCAGAAATAATGGAATTAGCTATACATAATATTAAAGGTAAGGATACTGGTAGAAAGGCAAAACTTAGTAATAATGTCTTTGGAGTTGAGCCAAATGATCATGCAATTTACTTGGATGTAAAACAATATCTTGCTAATAATAGAAAAGGATTACATAAAACTAAGGAAAGAGCTGAAATAAAAGGAAGTACAAGGAAAATCAAAAGACAAAAGGGTACCGGAACTGCAAGAGCAGGAAGTATAAAAAACCCTTTATTTAGAGGTGGCGGAAGAGTGTTTGGCCCAAGACCAAGGAGTTATGATCAGAAAATTAATAAAAAGGTAAAGAAACTTGCGAGAAAGTCAGCTTTAAGTTATAAAGCAAAAAATAAAGCAATTATGATAATAGAAGATTTTGATTTTTCAAAACCTAAAACAAAGGATTATTTTTCCATTTTGAAAGCTTTTGATCTAGATGGAAAAAAAACATTAATGGTATTGAACGGAGGGAATAAAAATGTATACTTATCCTCCCGAAATTTAAAAAATTCTAAGGTAGTACTTAATTCAGAATTAAATACTTATGAAATTACAGACGCTTCAAATGTCCTGATTTTAGAAAGTGCAGTTGACGGATTAGAGTCTAACTTGAAATAAAATGATATGGATATACTTGTAAAACCTATATTGACAGAAAAAGCAACTAATGAAAGTGAGTTAAGGAACTCCTATACTTTTATTGTTTCTAAAGATGCAAATAAGATTCAGATTAAAAAAGCTATTGAGGAATCATATGGAGTTTCTGTTATTAAAGTAAGGACTATGATATATGGTGCCCAATCAATGACAAAGTATACCAAAAGAGGTGTTCAAAAAAGTAAAAAAGGTGCTTATAAAAAAGCATTAGTTAAAATATCAGAAGGAGATAGAATCGACTTCTTTTCAAACCTATAATTATGCCAGTTAGAAAATTAAAACCAGTAACACCCTCTCAGAGATTTAGAATCATAAATGGTTTTGATTCAATAACTACTGATAAGCCTGAAAAGTCACTATTAGTGCCTAAGAAAAGAACTGGTGGAAGAAATAATAGCGGGAAAATGACTGCTAAATATAGAGGAGGTGGACATAAGAGAAGATATAGAATTATAGATTTTAAGAGAGATAAATTTGATATCTCTGCAGAAATAAAATCAATAGAATATGATCCTAATAGAACTGCCTTTATATCATTAGTAGAGTATAAGGATGGAGAGAAAAGATATATAATTGCTCAAAATGGATTAAAGTTGGGACAAAATATTATATCTGGAGAATCAGCTTCACCAGAATTAGGGAACTCTCTTCCAATTGCAAATATACCTTTGGGGACTATCATTTCATGTATTGAGTTTTCACCAGGTAAAGGTGCTGTTCTTGCAAGAAGTGCAGGATCTTTTGCCCAATTAATGGCAAAAGAAGGAAAGTATGCAACAGTTAAATTACCATCAGGTGAAACTAGAATGATTATTTCTAAGTGTTATGCAACAATAGGTGCTGTTTCAAACTCAGATAATCAGTTAATTTCATCTGGTAAAGCAGGAAGAAAAAGATGGCTTGGTATTAGACCAAGAACTAGGCCAGTAGCTATGAATCCAGTTGATCATCCGATGGGAGGAGGAGAAGGAAAAGCCTCTGGAGGTCACCCTAGATCAAAAAAAGGTATCCCAGCTAAGGGTTATAGAACTAGGTCTAAAAAGAAATCATCATCTAAGTTTATAATTGAAAGAAGAAAAAAATAATTAAAAAAAAATGGCTAGATCATTAAAAAAGGGACCGTATGTGCATTTAAGCCTTCTTAATAAGGTTAACAAGAACGTTGCGGATAAAAAAAAGGAAGTTATTAAAACTTGGTCAAGATCTTCAATGATTATTCCTGATTTTGTAGGGCAAACTATTGCTGTGCATAATGGTAAACAATTTGTGCCTGTTTATATTACAGAAAACATGGTTGGTCATAAATTAGGAGAATTTGCTCCTACTAGAACTTTTAAAGGTCATTCTGGAGGAAAAAATAGATAAATAAACAAAAAGATTAAAATTGGGATTAAGAAAAAGAAATAGTGCAAATAAAATTAAAGAGAGTAAAAAGAATCTAGCTTTTGCTAAACTTAATAATAGCCCTATATCTCCAAGAAAAATGAGACTTGTAGCTGATCAAATTAGGGGAGAAAGTATTGATAGTGCTCTAACTATACTTAAATTTAGTCCAAAAGAAGCATCAAGAAGACTTGAAAAACTTTTAGTATCAGCAATATCAAATTGGCAATCAAAAAATGAGAGTTTAGATCTAGAAACTTCTCAGCTTTTTGTTAAAGAGATTAGAGTTGATTCTGCTGGAATGCTTAAGAGAATTAGAACTGCGCCTCAAGGAAGAGCTCATAGAATTAGAAAAAGATCAAATCATGTTACATTAATTTTATCATCAAAAACAATTAATTAAATGGGACAAAAGACAAATCCAATAGGAAATAGACTTGGAATTATTAGAGGCTGGGATTCAAACTGGTTTGGCGGAAGAGATTATGGAGAAAAGCTAGCTGAAGATGATAAAATTAGGAAATATATTAATGCAAGACTTTCAAGAGCTAGCGTCTCAAGTATAATTATTGAAAGAAGTGTTAAACTAATCGTTATAACAATAAAGACTGCAAGACCCGGTATAATAATAGGTAAAGGAGGTTCAGAAGTTGACAAACTTAAAGAAGAGTTAAAAAAAATAACTTCAAAAGAAGTCCAATTAAATATTTTTGAAATTAAGAGACCAGAACTTGATGCATTTCTAGTTGGCTCAAGTATTGCAAGGCAAATAGAAAACAGAATTTCCTACAGAAGAGCTATTAAGATGTCTATTGCTGCAGCAATGAGAATGAATGCAGAAGGTATTAAAATTCAGATTTCAGGGAGATTAAATGGAGCAGAAATGGCTAGGTCTGAGAGTTATAAAGAGGGTAGGATTCCATTATCAACCTTTAGAGCTGATATTGATTATGCAATAGTTGAAGCACATACAACTTATGGAAGACTTGGAGTCAAAGTTTGGATTATGAAAGGAGAGGTTTATGGTAAAAGAGAGCTTTCGCCTTTAACTGGTATGAGAAGTTCTTCTGGGAATTTAAAGAAAAATAATCGTAAAAGAGAAAGAAACAATTAATAAGGATATAAATGTTACAACCAAAAAGAACAAAATATCGTAAAACTCAAAAGGGCAAAATGAAAGGTCTTTCTCAAAGAGGCAACAGACTATCAAATGGTATGTTTGGTATTAAATCATTAGAGTCTAAATTCATTACATCAAGACAAATAGAGGCTGCTAGAATTGCTGCAACTAGATATATGAAAAGAGAGGGAATGTTATGGATCAAAATTTTTCCTGATAAACCAATAACAAAAAAACCTTTGGAAGTTAGGATGGGTAAAGGTAAAGGAGCACCTGAATATTTTGTTGCAGTTGTTAGACAAGGAAGAATAATGTTTGAAGTTTCTGGAGTTCCTATTGCTGTTGCTAAAGAGGCTCTTAGATTAGCTGCACAAAAACTTCCTGTTAAAACTAAATTTATAATAGCTAGAGATTACGAAGGATAAATTATGAAAATATCTGAAATAAAAAATATGACACCTGACGAGTTAAAAGAAAAATTAACTGAATCTATAAATGAATTAAGACAGTTAAAGTTTAATCATTCTGTGCAATCTATTGAAAATCCTTTACAGATAAAGGTTTTAAGAAGACAAATTGCTAAAATGAAAACTATAATTAATCAAAAAAAAGAAGATTAAATGAGTACTAAAGAATTA